>CAYWND010000081.1:5610-9026 GCA_964459085.1 uncultured Oceanibium sp.
GCGCACCGCGTGATATGGTTTCAAGACGGCCGCGTGTCCAATGTTGACGTGAACGAAACCCGGATCGCACCTCATGAAATCACCTGGTGACGATCGATGACGGCGCTGGACAAAAAGCTGTTTCGCGACTTCAGGCGACTCTGGTCACAGGGCATCGCTATCGGGCTGGTGCTGGCCTGCGGTGTTGCCGTGCTGATCATGTCCTTTGGCATGTCCGGCGCGCTGGATGACACCCGCCGGGCATACTACGAACGCAACCGGTTCGCGGACATCTTTGCCAGCGCGCGGCGGGCGCCAGACAGGCTGCTTTCCGAGATCGCGGCGGTCGAGGGCGTATCTGCGGTCGAGGGGCGGATCTCGGGCTATGCGATCCTGGACATTCCCGGCCGTACCGAAGCGGCAGTCGGGCGCATCCTGTCCCTTCCCGAAACCGGCTTGCCGATCCTGAATGTCCCGCTGCTGCGCGCTGGCGAATGGCCCAATCCAGATGCCACCGACGTTGTGGTTGTGAACGAACCCTTCGCCGACGCGCACGGGTTTGCGCCCGGTGACACGTTCTTTGCCAACCTCGATGGCCGTCGGCGCGAACTAACGATTGTCGCAACCGCGATGTCGCCCGAATTCATCTACACCATCGGCCCCGGTGCGTTGATGCCCGACGATGCGGGTTTCGGCATTCTTTGGATGCCCTATCGGGCGGCGGCCGCCGCCTATGACATGGACGGCGCCTTCAACGACGTAACTGTCAAGATCACGGCGACCGCGCAGCGCAGGGCGGTGATCGCTGCACTGGATGACATGCTGGAAGCTTATGGCGGCATCGGCGCCCATGATCGGGACAAGCAGATCTCGAACGCCTTTATAGATGCCGAGATCCGTCAGCTTCGCGTCATGGCCTTTATCCTGCCGCCCGTCTTTCTGGGGGTGACGGTTTTTCTGGTCAACATGGTCATCGGGCGGATCATCGCACTGGAGCGGGCCGAGATCGGCCTCTTGAAGGCCATCGGCTATACCAACACCGACATTCTGGTCCACTATCTGATGCTGTCCGGCCTTGTCGCCGTCGGTGGTATCCTGTTCGGATGGGCCTTGGGTGGTTGGCTGGCGCACGAGCTGGCTGTGTTGTACGCGCAGTTTTTCAAGTTTCCCTATCTGGTATTCCACGTGCCCTATGGCACCTATGCGCTGGCCGGCATCCTTGGGCTGGCAGCCGCTGTGGTTGGGGCGCTGCGCAGCGCACTGGGGGCCGCTAGGCTTGCGCCATCTGTGGCGATGCAGCCGCCAGCGCCGCCGCGGTTCAAACGCTCGACCCTGGATCGGATCCTTGCGCGCTCGCGCCTGACCCAGATGACGGTGATGTTGGTGCGCAACATCGTCCGCTGGCCGCTGCGGTCGGGGCTGAGCGTGATCGGGATGTCGCTTGCGGTCTCGATCCTGGTCGCCACGGGCACCTTTCCCGACGCGCTGCGGCTAATCATCGACATCGCGTTCGACCGCGCGAACCGCCAGGATGCGGTGCTGTTGTTCGCCGAGGATTTGCCGATCCGCGCGCTGGAAGATGTCCGGCAACTGCCCGGCGTGCTACAGGTCGAGGGGCAGGTCTTTGCGCCGGTCGAACTGCGGGCTGGTCACCTGACCAAACAGATCACGATCGAGGCGCGCCCGCCAGGGGCTGACCTCAGCCGTGTCGTTGATGGCAACGGCGACCCGGTGGATGTTCACGATGGCGGTCTGTTGCTGGCAGAGCGGTTGGCGACCGATATGGGGCTGAACGTCGGAGAAACCGCAACTATCGCGTTTCAGACCGGACACCGCGAGGTTGTCGAGGTTCCGGTCACGGGGACCGTCCGCCAGTATTTCGGGATAGGTGGCTACATGGCCTTCGACACGCTCAACTACATTCTGCGCCGCGGGCCGCGCATCTCGGTGGCCAATGTAGAACTGGACCAGGCCGAGGTCGCGCGCTTTCACGCCGCCGTCAAAGAGATCCCCGAGGTGTCCGGAACGGTCATGATGGCAGACAACCGCAACTCGTTCGAAGAGACCGTCAATCGCAATATCCAGATCGGAAACACCGTCTATGCGATCCTAGGGATCATGATCACTATCGGTATGGCCTATAACAGCGCGCGCATCCAGCTGTCCGAACGCGCGCGCGAGCTTGCCAGCCTGCGGATCCTGGGCTTTTCCCGGGGCGAGGTGTCATACGTGCTGATGGGCGAGACGCTGGTTCTGGCCCTGGCCGCACAGCCGCTGGGATGGCTGTTCGGGCGCTGGATCGCGATGGCAATGATCGAGGGGTTCAGCTCGGATCTGTACTCCATACCGCTGGTGCTGGCCCCGCGAACCTACGCTTATGCAAGCCTCGTCGTGCTGAGCGCGGCGATTATCGCCACCCTGGTCGTTCGCCGCCGGATCGACCGGATGAACCTGGTGGCCGTCATGAAAACAAGGGAATGACCAAGATGGGGATAAACCGAAGACTGCTGTCGTTGAGCCTGGCCGGTGCCGCGATCCTGGTCGTGCTGCTTGTCGTGACGCTACGCCCGGATCCGGTGGCGGTCGATCTGCAAGAGGTATCGCGGGGGCCGATGCTGAAGACGATCAATGTCGAGGGCAAGACACGGGTACGCGAGGTGTTCGAGATCGCGGCCCCGATCACCGGGACCACGCGCCGGTCGCCAGTCGATGTGGGCGATAGGCTGGTCAAGGATCAGACGGTCGTGGCGGTGGTCGAGCCGGCCGAGCCCAGCCTGCTGGACACGCGAAGCCGCCGTTCGGCCGAGGCTGCCGTGGTCGAGGCCGAGGCGGCCCTCAGCGTTGCCGAAAGCGAACTGGTCCAGGCGGCCGAAGACCTGTCCTATGCTCTCAGCCAGCATGCGCGCGTTCGCACGCTGGTCGAACGCGGCGTTTCCTCAGAAACCCAGCTAGAGGACGCCGAGCAGCGGCTGGCGGTGCGCGATGCAGCACACAGTGCCGCGCAGTCACGCCGCGCGATGATGGCAGGGGCGTTGGACCGTGCGCGCGCGCAACTGATCGAACCAAACTCGGACGTTGCGGGCGATGGCGCGTGCTGTGTCCACATCCTGACCCCGATCAATGGCAGCGTGCTTGAGGTCGATGTGGTCAGCGTCAGTCCGGTCCAGGCCGGCACACGGCTGTTGTCGGTCGGGGACACCAGTGATTTAGAGATCGAGGCCGATGTGCTGTCGGCAGATGCAGTCAGGATCGGTCCGGGCGCTGCAACCAGCGTGGTGCGCTGGGGGGGCGATGACCCCTTGGCTGCGACACTAAAGACCATCGAGCCAAGTGCACATACCAAGGTCTCGGCGCTTGGCATCGAAGAGCAACGGGTCAAGGCTGTGTTCGTTCTCAACTCCCCAGTGAACGACCGGCGGGCGCTGGGTCACGGATTC
>CAYWND010000082.1:0-8976 GCA_964459085.1 uncultured Oceanibium sp.
CGCCGAGAAATCCTCGATGGCGAAGCCGACGCTGTCGAACAGGGTGATTTCGGCCGTCGAGCGCCGCCCTTCCTCCTGCCCGGCGATCACCCGCCACAGCTCGGTCACCGGATGATCGGAATCCAGCTGCTGGATCTCGCCCTCGATGCGGGTCTGGGGCGGGTATTCGACGAAAATGTCGGACCGCAGCAGAACATCACGATGCAATTCCGTCTTGCCCGGGCAGTCGCCGCCGATCGCGTTGACGTGCTGACCCTGTCCGACCATGTTGTCGGTCAGGATCGTGGCGTTACGCTTGTCCGCCGTGCAGGTCGTGATGATCTCGGCGCCGCTGACCGCCTCTTCTGCCGACGAGCACGGCACAAGGGTCAGACCGCTGCCCCCGAGGTTTCGGATCGCCTTGGCCGTTGCGGTCGGATCCACGTCATAGAGACGGATTTCCGTGATGCCCAGCAGGCTCTGGAACGCAAGCGCCTGAAACTCGCATTGCGCGCCGTTGCCGATGATCGCCATCGTTTGCGCCCCCGTCGGCGCAAGATACCTGGCCGCCAGTGCCGAGGTCGCCGCCGTCCGGATCGCGGTCAGAATGGTCATCTCGGAAATCAACACCGGGTACCCGCTGAGCACATCCGCCAAAACACCAAAGGCGGTTACGGTCTGCAGCCCTTCGCCCATGTTGCGGGGGTGTCCGTTGACGTACTTGAACCCGTAGGTTTCCCCATCGCAGGTGGGCATCAACTCGATAACCCCTTCACGCGAATGGCTGGCCACGCGGGGAGTCTTGTCGAATTCGGGCCAGCGGCGAAAGTCGGCCTCGATACAGCCCGCGATCTCGGCCATCATGCGTGCAGGGCCGATCCGGTTGACCAACCGCATCATATTCTCGACGCTCACGAATGGCACCAGGGCCAGTTTCGAGGGTGCTGAGGTCGTGTCGAAGGTCATGCATAGCTCCGTGTCGGGCGGTCAAGGACGCGGCGGCCCATCAAGCTGGCGCACAGGTCAACCATCAGGGTTGCGGTCCTTCCCCGCTCGTCCAGGAAGGGGTTGAGCTCGACCAGATCCAGCGACGTCACAAGGCCACTTTCAAAGAGCATCTCCATAATCAGATGCGCCTCGCGGAAGGTCGCGCCCCCGGGCACGGTCGTGCCCACCGCCGGTGCGATGCCGGGATCAAGGAAGTCCACATCCAGACTGACATGCAGCGCGCCGTTCGCCTTTGCGATCCGTTCCAGAAACGCCCTTAGCGGCGCGACAACGCCGGTTTCGTCCAACGCGCGCATGTCGTGCACCATCATGCCGGTATCCGAGATGCGCCGGTGTTCCGCGGGATCCACGGATCGAATACCGAACATGCAGACGTTTTCAGCGTGCACAGCGGCTGCCAGTGGCGGAAACCAGTCCTCGAACCCCGGCTGTCCCGTGAAATAGGCGACCGGCGTGCCATGCAAGTTGCCGCTGGCCGTGCTGTCGAGCGTGTGCAGGTCCGGGTGCGCATCCAGCCATAGTACGAATTGTGGACGCCCGGCCCGGGCCGCCGCACTTGCAACCCCCGCAACCGTGCCCGCCGACATCGAGTGATCGCCTCCCAAAAAGACCGGGAACCGGCCCGCACCGATCTCGGCACTTGCGGCAGCAGACAGTGTCGAACACCAGGCGGCAATTTCGGCCAGATCGTGGATGGCTGCGTTTGGATGGGTTATTTCCACATGGTCTGCGGGCGCGGCATTGCCCAGATCGCGCACGGAATGTCCCAGATCCCGCAATGCCTGGGCCAAACCGGCGGTGCGCAGTGCATCGGGCCCCATCAGGCACCCCGGCTGGTGGGTGCCGGTCTGTATCGGTGCGCCGATAAGGCTGATATCACGTGTCATGGCGGCTCCAACGGCTCGATCTGTCCTTTGGCGGCAGTGTTTCAGGTGAGTGCGCCGCCAAAAAGCCTACAGATTGATCTTTTTGTTAAAATTATTTATCATTATGATAGCTCCTTTCGCCGCTTTGATAGATGACTGGTATCACGCACCCCATCGACAGACGCCTGATCGCCCTGCTGCGGGCCGACGGGCGTGCCTCGGTCACGAAACTGGCCGCCGAGTTGGGCGTATCGCGGGCGACCATTGTCGCCAGGATGGACCGGCTGGTGGCGTCCGGCACGATCGTGCGGTTCACGGTCGATTTGCGCGAGGATCCCGATCACCTTGTACGCGCGGTGATGATGATCAAGTTGCAGGGCAAGATGTCCCGTGCGGTCGTCAGATCGCTGCGACGGATCCCCGAGATCCGCAGTCTCTATTCCACCAACGGCACCTGGGATCTGGTCGCCGAAATACAGACCGAAACCCTGCCAAGATTTGATCGCATCCTGCGCGAGGTGCGCGAAATTCCCGGCGTGACGGACAGCGAAACATCGCTGCTGCTTGACAACGCGGGCGGCTGATCGTTCCTATCGCCCGGCAGCATCGAAGGAGCCATGCGGCAATGACAGGCAAGGGGATCGCCATCGCCTCGGGCGGCGGGCACTGGATGCAGATGTTGCGGCTGCGCCCGGCTTTCGGGGATGCGGAGGTGCTGTACGTCACCACTCTGGACGGGCTGGCGACGCAGGCCGGGCTGGTTCGGTCGGCTTTGGTGCCCGAATGCAACCGCAATACCCCCCTAAGGATCCTGGCCTGCGCTTGGGCGCTGTGGCGCATCCTGCGGCGCGAGCGGCCCGACTGGGTCATCTCGACCGGTGCGCTGCCGGGTTACATCGCACTGCGGCTTGCGCGGCGCATGGGGGTGCGGACGGTCTGGGTCGACAGCGTCGCCAACGCTGAAGAGATGAGCATGGCCGGGCGCAAGGTGCGCCCCTATGCCGACCTGTGGTTGTCCCAGTGGGAACATGTCGCCGCCACCGAAGGGGCCGAGTTCGCGGGAGCGGTGCTGTGATCTTTGCGACCGTCGGAACCCAATTGGTCTTTCCCCGCCTGATCGAGGCGCTGGACGACATCGCGGGTCGTCATGGCCTTGAGATCATTGCCCAGACCGGCGCCCCGGTCGAGGCCGCCCATCTGATCGCACACGCTCACCTGTCACCGGGCGCGTTCGAGGACCTGATGCAACGGGCCGACCGCGTTGTGGCTCATGCCGGGATCGGCACCGTCCTGACCGCGCAGCGCCTGGGCAAGCCGCTGATCCTGTTCCCCCGCAGGGCCAGCCTAGGCGAGCATCGCAACGAGCACCAGTTGGCGACAGTCCGCGCCCTGGCTGACCGGCCCGGCATCCACGTGGCCGAAACCGTCGAGGCGCTCGAGGCGTTGCTGATCGCAGAGACACTTGCACCGGCCGGGACCGCCCCGGGTCGCGACGAGGCGCGATTGATCGATCGTATCTCGACCTTCCTCGCCGATGATGCGCCCGGTCCGGCGGGCCACACCCCAAAGTGAATGCACGCGGAACCATGGACCGGCGCGGCGGGATCGGCTAGCTGTTGCCGCATGCCCCCGCCGATATGGACGACAGGATGACCCAGTCCGAAGACATCTCGCCGACCACACCGCCCGTTCTTGCGGTTGACTTGGACGGGACGCTCTTGCAGTCGGATATGCTGCTGGAGACATTCTGGGCGGCGCTGGCGCGGGACTGGCGAACCGGTTTAGGCGCATTGCAGGCCCTTGCACGCGGGAAGGCCGCGCTGAAGGCGTACCTGGCCGGGATCAGCGATGTCGATGTCGCCTCGCTGCCCTATAACGCGGACGTCATCGACCACGTCCGGGCCGCCCGTGACAGCGGTCAGCGGACCGCGCTGGTTACCGCCTCGAACCAGATGCTGGCCGACCGTATCGCTGCACATGTGGATGTCTTCGACGAAGTGTTCGGATCGGATGATCAGACCAACCTGAAGGGCGACCACAAAGCCGCCTTCCTGACCCGGACCTACGGCCATGGCGGCTTTGTCTACATGGGCGATGCACAGGCGGATCTGCCAGTCTGGAGGGCAGCTGCCCAGGCGATAACAGTAAACGCACCAACGCAATTGCGCGCAGCCGCCGAGGCCGCGTCGGCGCGACCCGCCCTGCACCTGGGCGGTGCAGCGCCTGCCCTTCCCGGGCTCGTACGCGCGATGCGCCCGCATCAGTGGCTGAAGAACCTGCTGGTCTTTGTGCCGATGCTGGCCGCCCATGACCTGTCCGGGACCACGATCCTGGCAACATTGCTGGCATTCCTGGCCTTTTCGTTGGTGGCATCCAGCGTTTACCTGCTGAACGACCTGCTGGATCTTGCAGCCGATCGTGCCCACCCGCGCAAGCGGCTGCGGCCATTTGCATCCGGCGAGGTGCCGCTGATCCGGGGCACCCTGTGGGCGCCCGGTTTGCTGGCCGCAGGCGTGCTGATCGCGGCCAGTGTGGGATGGCTGTTCCTGCTGACCATGGTACTCTACTACGTCACCACACTTGCCTATTCGTTCGGCATCAAGCGCCGCGCCGTCATCGATATCTGCGCACTGGCCGGGCTCTATACGTTGCGGATCGTCGCAGGAGGGGCGGCAACGGGCATCCCACTGTCGGTGTGGTTGCTGGCATTCTCGATCTTCTTCTTCTTTGCACTCGCAGCGGTCAAGCGGCAGGCCGAACTGGTCGATGGACTGGCGGCAGGCCGGGCCAGCGCATCCGGCCGGGCCTACGAGGTTGGGGACCTGCCCCTGGTGTCACAGATGGCGCTGTCGTCGGGCTATGTTTCGGTGCTGGTCATGGCGCTCTATCTGAACTCGCCGACCGTTCAGACGCTCTATCCCAACCCCGCGCCGCTATGGGGGATCTGCCTGATCCTGCTTTACTGGCTCAGCCGGGTGGTGATGAAGACCCACCGAGGTGTCATGCATGACGACCCGGTGGTGTTTGCCGTCAAGGACAGGGTCAGCCTGGTGTGCGGAGTGCTGATCATGATCTGCGCGCTGCTGGGCACCTTCCTGTGACGCTTCACGCGATGCGCACGCCCTGACGCTGCAACCCTGCCTGAACATGACCGATATCAAGATCTCGCAAGCCGCGGTTTGACCGCAGCGCGGCCGCGGCCGCCACCCCGGCCCCCTGCCCAGCCACAGCGCAGCACGCCATGTTGCGGGTCGCGGCGTGGGCGATCCGATCCCCGCCCGTCGATCTGCCCGCAACCAACAATCCTTCGATCTGTTTCGGCAGCATGGACCGATAGGGGATGTGCATATACCGCCCTGTGGTTGGCAGGATCAGCACGCCGTACCCGTCGATAAACTCGGGATAGATCCCGATCGAATCATCGAACCTGGCCTGCCCGCGCACATCCGCCTCGGTCATGTTATAGGCCGCATCGATCTTGCGGGTGTCGCGGATGCCGATGCTCATGCCAAAGTTTCGTAACCGAACATTCTCACAACCCGGCATGAATCGTCGCAACGCCTCGACCGCCAGCATCGCCTGCCGCCGTCCCTCGATCTCGCCTCTGGTCAGGCTATCGGGATCGGTGCCATCAACCTCGGCCAGATGCACGAGGTTCATGTAGGTCAGCTCGCCCGTGTCGTGCATCGCACCCCAGGTGCCCGCGATGGTGTTCAGGTCAGCGGGGATCAGGCCGGCATCCATGGCCTGCTGAAACGGCTTTTTGAGAAAGGGCGAGAACATGTCGTCCTCTTTCCCGTCCGTCTCGACCGTCCACTCGCCGCTGGACCAGTCCTTGTAGGTCTGGGGATTGGCCTGCACTTCTGCCATAAAGGCCGCCTTGTCCACTCCCGCCAGATGAAACATCACCGATGCCGCCTGCATATCCTCGCGCGGCGTCAGGGCGGTCGGCGCGCCTGCGCGGTGTGCGACATCGGCATCACCGGTGGCGTCGATCACAACTTTGGCCAGGATCGCCTCGCGCCCCGCCTTGGATTCGGTGATGATGCCCGCGACCCGGTTCTCTTCTACAACCGGGGCGACAAACTGGCGATGCAGCATCGGGCGGATGCCAGCCTCTTCGACCAGCCGGTCCGCGACCAGCTTGAATCCCTCGCTGTCCAACTCATAACTCAGCGACTGACTTTCGGGCACGGCCGCGCCCATGTCCTTGGCGCGGTCCTCGAACTCGCGGCCGATCCCGCCGGCCTCGACGGTCTGCTCATGCCGATACCAGGCGAACCCCTCGACACCGACGACCGTGATGTTACCGCCAAAACAACCGTAACGTTCCACCAGGGTGACCTCGACCCCCGATCGTGCCGCCGCCAACGCCGCCGCGAGTCCCGCAGGACCAGAGCCCACGACCAAAACGTCCGTGTGGTGGATAATCGGGACCTCGCGGGCAGGTTCGGTGACGACGGACTGCATCAGGCGAACGGCAGGTCCACGACGCCGGCAGTCACCAGTCCGCTGTCGCGTCTGATCTGAACCTGATCGCCGATCCCGACCGTGCGATCCACCAACGCATAACCGATATTTTGCTTGAATCGGAAGGACCATATGCAGTTGGTCATGGCGCCGACCTTCCTGCCATCGACAAGGATATCTTCCCATGCAAACCCCAATGGCGCCGGGGCGTCACCCGGCAGACGCAGGCCCAACTGGTGACGTTTGGGCCCCTCCTCGGCGATCTGACGCAGCGCCTTGATCCCGACGGTGTCATCGGGAACCTGCAGGTCGACATACTTGCCAAGACGCACTTCGAACGGATTGGTGCGCTCGTCCGTGTCGCCCCAACAGGACACCAACCCGCTTTCGGTACGTTCAGGCGTTGTGGGGGATCCGGGGCCGATGTCCCAGGGCCGCCCCGCTTCCTTGACGATGTTCCACAACTCGGTGCCGCGGCTGGCGTTGCGCAGATATATCTCGAACCCACCCTGCTTGGACCAACCCGACCTTTGCACCGCAACCGGGATCCCCTGTATCTCGGTATCGCGAAACCAGAAATAGCGAATGTCCCGAACCCAATCGCCAAAGATGCTCGCCACCACATCCTCGGCTTTGGGACCCTGAACCGCCAAGGGCGAGATATCGGGCTCAGAGACCTCAACGTTCAAACCACGCTCGGCCGCAACCGCGCGCGCCCAGAACCAGATGTCACTGTCGGCGACCGAAAACCAAAAGAGATCCTCGTCATGCTTCAACAAGATCGGGTCATTGATCAATGTGCCGATATGATTGCACATCGGAATGTACTTGCCCTGGCCGATCTTGCACTTTGTCAGATCGCGCGGGCTGAGGATCTGTGCCAGACGACCCGCATCAGGCCCCTTCAGCTGAACCTGGCGTTCAACCGAGACATCCCACATCGAAACGCCATTCATCAGCCGCCAGTATTCAGTTTCGGGATCGCCATAGCTGGCGGGCAGCAGCATGCGATTGTAGACGCTGGCAGTCTGCAGCCCGTCCGCCAGGGTCGCGGCGTAAAACGGTGATGGCCTCAGCCGTGCATTGGGAAAAATCGAGACCACGTCCACCCCCCATGTTTGTCAAAGTTGTGGGCTGTCTTCCCCCTCGGGAGAGTGACAGCCCACAAGTTGACCAGATGCAATACTGCACTGGCAGATGGCAAGGTTTATCCTGAACGAAACCGTTTATGTTACTGGAACTGGTGGCATGGGGGGTGCGCGCCAGACAGGAACACAAGATCAGTCCATCAGCCCCCTACACGTAATTCACTCTCCCGGACCATCGATCACAACGTTACGATACTGGCCCTTGGGGCGGAGTTTGCGATTTCCGTGAAGATTCCACAAATGACCTGAATCGGGGCCAATGCATAACCTGAGTTATGGATCTTGCTCCGCCTAACGTGCTAGTATTCCACCGAAACCAATGTGATGGTTCGGAATTTCCGTGTCTTCGACGCTGGATGACCTTAATTTCGTTATGGAATATGGATGTCGCAACCCCTGCCCCCATTGAACTGGCTTCGCGCGTTCGAGGCCGCGGCCCGACATCTCAGTTTTACCAAGGCCGCGGTCGAGCTGAACCTTACCCAGGCGGCGATCAGCAAGCAGATCAAGAACCTTGAAGAACATCTCGGTGAGCGATTGTTTCAGCGCAAACCGCGCAGTCTTGTTCTGACACAAATTGGCGCCGCGTATCTGCCGCGGGTCATGGACAGTTTCAGCCGACTCGCGGATGGCACAGAAGAGGTTTTCGGACGTCGGGGAAACGAGGTGCTGACGGTGAGAATCTCGGTCGGATATGCGGTCGGCTGGCTGGGGTCGCGGTTGCACACGTTTTTTGCCGCATATCCCGACACGCCATTGCGGATCGTCTCTAGCGTCTGGACTGACGCCTATGACAAGGAACGGTTTGATTTCGAAATCCGGTATGGGTCCGGTACCTGGCCGGGACTGGAGGCAGATCGGCTGACCCATGAAGTGCTTGAACCCCTCTGCGCCCCGTCGCTTCTTCAGCAGGATCCGCCGCTGCGCAGCGTCGAGGATCTGTCCAATCATCGGCTGCTGCACGTCATGGGATACGAAGAAGGTTGGGCCTCGTGGCTGCGTCACGCGGGCGCGGTCGGCGTAAACCCTGGACAAGGAATACAGTTCGACACCTCGCTGCTGGCCTTCGAGGTCGCGGCGACGGGCGGAGGGATTGCACTGGGTCGACGGTCCATGTCCGCGCGCGAAATCAAATCGGGCCGCCTTGTCCGGCCGTTCGATATCGCCGTCCCTATTGACGAGGCGTTTTATCTGGTCGCCGCCCGGGATGGTCCCCGACACCCGGATGCGGACCGGTTTCGAAACTGGCTGCTGAACGTGGCCGCGCTAGACCTAAGCGACATCGCCGGGCCCTAGAGCGTTTCAGGATTTGACGGAAACGCGCTGTCCCGGGCTTGACCCGGGACCTTTCCAATCCCGTTGCAGGGGAGGTCCCGGGTCAAGCCCGGGACAGCGGCGCGGCGGTCGGCGATCCCAACTCGGCCGGAAGCGATCTAGTCATCGTGGCGTTCTTGGCCTACTGCGCCCGCGTCTCCTTCAACCGGTCCAGCCAATCGGGGTCCATC
>CAYWND010000083.1:0-8940 GCA_964459085.1 uncultured Oceanibium sp.
GAGCACTTGGTGTTGGACGATGACGGTCCCATCCGGGGCGAGGTGATCGCCGCGGAATATCTGGGCACGACGCAAATCCTTACCTTCCGGACCGATTTTGGCGAGGTGAAGGTCAGAACCGGTTCGGATCAAATTGTCCGATCTGGGGCAAGGACCGGATTGACGCCCGACCCGCGCACACTGACAGTCTTCAACGCGGAAGATGGAACCGCGCTGCGGTCGGTGGCAAACGAAAGAGTGCTTGCCCATGGCTGAAGTGGTCCTGCAAAACATCACGCAACGCTATGGCGACGTCACCGCGCTGTCCGACGTCACGCTGACGGTGCCCAATGGTGCCTTTGTCGTTCTTCTCGGCCCGACCGGTGCGGGCAAAACCACGACGCTTCGGATGGTTTCGGGCCTGGAGACGCCGGACGATGGCCAGGTCTATATTGACGGTGCGCCCATGAACGGCCTGACGCCCGCGCAGCGCAATGTCGCGATGGTGTTCCAGCAATACTCGCTCTATCCGCATCTTTCTGTTCGCGAAAATCTGGCGTTTCCGCTCCGCTCGCCGCTCCTGAATTTCCCGCAGGCCGAGATCGACCAGATTGTGGGTGGGGTGGCCGAGGTCCTGCAGATCAGCCACAAGCTGGACAACAGGGCGACCTCGCTGTCAGGGGGGGAAATGCAGCGTGTGTCAATTGGCAGGGCGCTGGTTCGCAACCCTTCGGTCTATCTGATGGACGAGCCGCTTTCGTCGCTGGATGCGAAACTCCGCGCTGATCTGCGCATCGAACTGAAATCCATCCATGCCGATCGCGGTGCGACGCTGCTCTATGTAACCCACGACCAGATCGAGGCCATGACGATGGCAACTCATATCGGTGTGCTTGACCGCGGAAAGCTGGTTCAGATCGGACCCCCGCGCGAAGTCTACGAGAACCCGGTTAGCGTCTACACCGCAAGTCGCCTCGGCCAACCTCGGATCAACATTCTGCCTGCGGACCTCTTTGGTCCGGCACCCGACAATGCGGTCAAGATCGGCCTGCGCCCGGAACAGATTGCTCAGGGCGAAGGCGAGGCAAGTCTGGTGTCGCGGGTCGAACACCTGGGCGACCAGACCCGGTTGCACCTCAAGTACAAGGATCATGACATCGTGACGGTTACCGAAGCGCACACGCCGTTGAAACCGGGTGACATCGTTGCCATCAAACCAAAAGATCCATTCTACTTCGACGCCGGCGGCAAGCGCATCAGCGGATAAGAGAGGGAATCATGGCCCAGTTCATCAACGAAAAAGAAGACATCGTTCAAGAGGCCATCGACGGCCTGGTTGCCGCGTCCGGCGGACGGATCGCCCGGCTTGACGGTTATCCCCATATCCGCGTTGTGGTCCGCCAGGACTGGGACAAATCCAAGGTCGCGCTGGTGTCTGGCGGCGGATCGGGCCACGAACCGGCACATGGCGGTTTTGTAGGCGCGGGTATGTTGACGGCGGCTGTCTGTGGTGATGTTTTCGCGTCCCCGTCGGTGGATGCGGTGTTGGCGGGCATCTTGGCTGTCACGGGGGACGCCGGTTGCCTGCTGATTGTCAAGAACTACACCGGAGATCGGCTGAATTTCGGCCTTGCGGCGGAACGCGCACGTGCATTCGGGCTCAAGGTCGAGATGGTCATAGTCGATGACGATATCGCACTGCCGGATCTGCCCCAGGCAAGGGGCGTCGCGGGCACGCTGCTGGTGCACAAGATCGCTGGTGCGCTGGCCGAAAACGGCGCGTCGTTGGGCGATGTGGCCAGGACTGCGCGTCGCGTCATTGCGGGGCTTCACAGCATCGGGATGTCGCTGGATACCTGTACCGTTCCGGGTACGCCCAAATCGGACCGGATCACGCCCGGCAAGGCGGAACTCGGTCTTGGTATTCATGGCGAGGCCGGCATCGAACAGGTGGACTTTGAAAGCGCCCGCTCTGCAATGGACATGGTGGCCGAGAAACTGAACGGCTTCACCTCTCCATCGGGCAAATATGTGGCGCTGCTGAACAATCTGGGCGGGTCCTCCGCGCTCGAGATGTCGGTTCTGGCCCATGAACTGGTCGCCTGCCTGGGGGACAGGATCCACTACATTATCGGGCCTGCTGCCTTGATGACGTCGCTCGAGATGCACGGGTTCTCGGTGACACTCTTCGAAGCGACCGCCGAAGACATCCTGGCTCTGCAAAGCCCGATCCAACTGTCCGCTTGGCCCGGCATAGACAAGCTGTCCAAGGTCTCGGTCGTGGCAATGCCGGACGGATTGAAGCCGATCAAGCCACTGGCTTCGGATCATGCGGAAACCCGTGCTTTCCTGACGCATTGCTGCAAGATCATGATCGCCGCAGAGGACAAGCTGAACACGCTTGATGCCCATTCGGGTGACGGCGATACCGGGTCCACACTTGCCGGAGCGTCCCGTGCCTTGATTGCAGCGATGGACCAGTTGCCCCTGGCTGATCACACACAGCTTTATCGCGCCATCGGCCAAGAGTTGAGCGAGACCATGGGCGGGTCGTCCGGCGTTCTGCTGGCAATTTTCTTTGCCGCCGCGGGCGATGCCGCGGCCAGCGGCGCCTCGCACATTCAGGCGTTGGCGGCGGGGCTTGCGCGCATGCAGGAGATCGGGGGAGCGCGCGTTGGCGACCGCACAATGATCGACGCTTTGCAGCCCGCCTTGGATGTCCTGCCCGAAGGCACTGCAGCGGCGGCACTGGCGGCGCGGGCGGGCGCCAGGAAAACCGCCGAGATGCGGCGTGCCAAGGCTGGACGCGCGTCCTACCTTAGCGCCGAGCAGTTGACTGGCCACATCGATCCTGGGGCCGAGGCGGTCGCAATATTGTTCGAGGCGCTTTCGGACTAGGCGCGCTGTTTGCGGGTAGTGCGCATGGAGGTCAGCCCGCCACGGACATTCGCCATCGCTGGGCATAGTCCGCATAGTGCTGGCCTTGTTTGGGGTCAAATCGCCGGACCTTGAACTCTGCCTGTGTGCCCGTTGTCCCCAGCGCCAGCAGCGCGGCCCCCTGGCTGGTCCCGGTTGTACCTTCGGCCGCCAGAACGGCACAGCCCGTTGCTGCGGCCAGCATCGCGCAATATGCGTCGTTGGTGCCGAAGGGTCCCTCGACGACAACGGGGCCCCGGTGGCCCGTCAGCGACAGGCATTCCGCTGTCATCATTGCCAGATAAAATCCAACTGTTGCCGCGCGCACGGGGCTGCCGGGCGCAGGTTCTGGTCCGATCCAATGGTGCCGATGCTCTTGAAACGGGCCGCTTTGGGCCACAACCGCCGGCATCAACAGCGGCCCTGTCTCGGCTGCGCGGGCGATCGTATCGCCGTCGCATTCCGCTGTTTCACCGTTCTGTAGAATCTCATACTCACGCCCGCCCATGAACCGCGCCGACGGTACAGGCGCACCCAGCGCGTTCACATTTACCAGCGTGTCCCGCGCCGGGTCCAAGGATATGGAAGCGCCGCCGATGGTCATCGCGATGACCCAGGTTCCAGTAGAAACCACGGAAAACGGCGGGTCTCTTTGCAGAACATGAGGCAGCAACGAGGCGTTGGAATCGTGGATGCCACACAACACAGGGGTTTCCGGCCCAAGTCCGATGTGCCTGGCAATATCAGGCAATACTGGGCCCAGCACATCGGCAGACTTTCGGGCCGGTGCCATTTTGTCCGCGATATCCAGCTGATCGACCAGCGAGGAAAACCTGCCCCGGAACGGATCCCACAAGTCGGTGTGGCAGCCCAGCGAAGAGACATCGCAGGCCAGAACTCCGCTCAGCCGAAATCCCCAGTATTGCGGGTAGGTGACAATGGACGCAGCCCGCCGCCGCAGGTCTGGGTCTTGCAAGAACTGCCAGTGGATCTGCGCACCCAGATTCAGACCCATGGGCAACCTCGGCGCCCCGGTTTCCTCGAAAAATGGTCGGATCGCGTCATAGATCGCCTGCGCCTGATCAGGACCTGTATGTTCATAGTCCATAACCGGCGCGGCCAGTGACCCATCCTGGGCGATCAGCGCACCAGACGCCCCATGGGTTGTGATCGATATCGCATCGATCCCGTGCTGGTGATGAAACCGCTCAAGCCCGTCCAACAGGAATGTCCAGATCGCCTCGACATCGAAATGCGGGTATGGTGGATCGGCAAGAACGACATTTGGCCGGGTGACTACGGCGATCTCGGATAGGTCGGCCGTTTCGACAAGCGCAAGCTTTACGTTGGTCTTGCCGATGTCGATGACAGCGACGCGATCCGGGGTCATGGCATATGAAAGACGGGCGTCAGGGGCACCGCCACTGGCTCGTTGTCGGGCTTGGTCTCCATGATGTCGGCCATATGGGCCCACCACCGCTGCATGACCTCGTGCCTGGGTAGGGCATCCATACCGTGATCCGCCGTTCGCCACAGAACACCGAAAAGCGTGTTCGTCTCGTCATCCAGATGGATCGAGTAATCCGACACTCCAGCCTCTTTCAGCAGCGCAACCAGATCAGGCCAGATGTCGTCGTGGCGCCGTCGGTACTCTTCCTTGCAGCCTGGATTGAGGCGCATCTTGAACGCATATTTCTCCATTCACGATCTCCAGATCGACCACAGTCGCGGCAGTGCAATGACCGAGATCAGCAAGCCCCCGATCACGATCGACATCACGATACCCGGCACATTCAACAGGCCCAGCCCGAAGGTTACCAGCCCCATCACAAAGGCCGCGATCACCACACCGGGGATCGAGCCCGACCCGCCCAGGATGCTGACCCCGCCCAGCACCACCATGGTGACGATCTCCAACTCCCAGCCGAACGCGATCGAGGGCCGGGTCGAGCCCAGCCGCGAGGTCAGGCAGACCGCCGCAACACCGGACATCAGGCCGGTCATCAGGAACAGAATGAACTTCACCCGGCCCACCCGAATGCCGGAAAACAGCGCCCCGGTCGCGTTGTTGCCAATGGCATAGACCGCTCGACCAAAGTTGGTCATGTGCAGGATGATCCCGTAGATGACCGCGATGATCGCGAACAGCACGAACTCGAACGAGATCACCCACCACACATATCCTTGCCCGAAGAACGCGAAATCGGACGGATAGCCGCGATAGGCCTGATCGCCCAGGATGATGAAACTGATGCCGCGGAACAGGCTCATGGTACCGATGGTCACGACGATCGATGGCAATCCGATCCCTGTCACCAGGATGCCGTTGACCGCGCCGCACATCACCCCGACCGACAGCCCGATCAGCACCAGTCCAGGTGTTCCGACACCCACCTGTGCCGCGGCACCCATCGCGGTCGATGCCAGCGCGATGATCGCCGCCACCGACAGATCGATCTCGCCCGAGATGATCAACAGCGCCATGGCAAAGGCGATCATCGCCTTTTCGGTGAAGTTAAAGGTCGCATCCGACAGGTTCCAGGCGTTCAGAAAGTAGGGCGACGCGAAACTGTTGGCGACAAAGATGGCGATGGCCACCAGCAACAGCAGGCTCTCCCAGCTTTTTAGCCGCTGTTCGATCGGCGACTGCAGGCGGTCTGGGATTGATGCCCGGGCGGTTGTGCTCATGTCGCATGCTCCGCACGTTTCAGGATGACGCGACCGGGCGTGCGGTTGGCCTGGGCATTCAGCACCACCGCGATGATGATCGCCCCGCCCGAGATCGCCATCTGCCAGAACGGCGAGATGTTCACCACTGGCAGAGCGTTCGCGATGATGCCCAGGAACAGCGCGCCCAACAGCGCCCCGGTCACCGACCCGATCCCGCCCATGATCGACACGCCGCCGATGACGCAGGCGGCCACCACGGTCAGTTCGAACCCGCCCGCCACGTCGACATAGGCCACGGCAAAGCGTGACACCCATAGATACCCGGTCAGCCCCGCCAGCGCGCCGGATATTGTAAAGGCCCAGAACTGGGTGCGCCCGACATTGATCCCGGCATAGGTCGCGGCATGGGGGTTGCCCCCGGCGGCATAAAAGGCGCGGCCCAGCGTCGTTCGGGTCATGAGCACGGAGAACAGGATCACCGCGCAAATCGCGATCCAGCTGAGCACCGGCAGCCCCAGAACCTCGGCACGAGGGAACGCCTTGAACGTGTCGCTCATCTCGTGACTGTTGACCCATTTCCCTTCGGTCAAAAGGAAAATGGTGCCACGAAAGATTGTCATAGTGCCCAGCGTGACGACGATGGGCGGGATGTCCAGCTTCCAGACAAGGATCCCGTTCAACATGCCCAGGCATGCCCCGAACCCGATGGCGACCAGCAGCGTCACGATGATGGGCAGATCGGGGACGCCAAGGTTGATCAGCGACACGATCATTCCGGTCAACGCCAGGTTGGCCGCAACAGACAGATCGATGCACTTGGTCAGGATCACGATCATCTGGCCAATTGCCAGCAGGATAAGCGGCGAGGTGTCGTTGAAGACCACCACCAGGTTTGACGGCGCGATAAAGGCCGGAAACCGGGCCGAGATCAGCGCCAGAAGCAGACCGATGGCGATCAGCAACAACACCTCGCGCGATGCCAGGATCCGTTTCATATGGCGGCCTCCCGGATCCCTGCCGCGTGCCTGACCAGCGTCTCGGGGGTGATGTCCTTGCGCGGCAATTCCGCGGCGATCCGGCCCTCGCGCATCACAACCACCCGGTCCGACATGCCCATGATCTCCGGGATCTCCGAACTCACCATGATGACCGCCAATCCCTGGGCCGCAAGCTCGGCCATGAACTCGTGCACCGCCGCCTTGGACCCGATGTCGATGCCCTTGGTGGGCTCGTCAAGGATGATGACCTTGGGTCGGGTGGCCAACCACTTGGCGATCACCACCTTCTGCTGGTTGCCGCCCGACAGATTGCCCACATCCGTGTCCAGCGAGGCCGCGCGAAGATCCAGACGGTCTGTGTACTCACGCGCCAGCTTGAATTCTTCGGCCAGATTCAAAAACCCGTGTCGAGAGGTGCGCGCCAGCGACGGCAGCGTCACATTCTGAAAAATCGGCAACGCCCCGATGGCACCCTGCTTGCCCCGGTCTTCGGGCACATAGACGATCCCAGCCGCGACGGCGTCGGCCGGCGACCGGATCGCGACGGGTGCGCCGTTGATACGGGCGGTCCCGCCCGATGGCCGGGTGATCCCGAAAAGCGCCTGCATGAACTCGGATCGCCCCGCGCCGACCAGACCATAGAACCCCAGGATCTCGCCCCGACGCAGTGTAAATCCGATATCGGCAAATTCGGTCGGGTGCTCATAGCCCTCGACCACCAGAACCTCGTCGCCGATGTTGTGATCGCGCGCAGGGAAGATCTGGCTGACATCGCGTCCGACCATCAGCTTCACCAGTTCCGGCTCGGTCATCTCGGCGATCGGACCTTCACCGACCATCTGGCCGTCGCGATAGACGGTGTAGTAATCCGCGATCCGAAAGATTTCTTCGAACTTGTGGCTGATGAACAGGATCGCCTTTCCCTGTGCCTTTAGTCCCTCGACCAACTCGTAGAGCTCTTCGATCTCTTTGTGGCTCAGCGCAGCGGTGGGCTCATCCATAATGACAACCCGCGCATCTATCGACAACGCGCGCGCAATCGCCACCAGATGCTTATTTGCCGTGCCCAAATCCTTCAGTTTCGCGCGTGCGTCGATCTGTGCGCCGATACCCGCTAGGATCTCGCCTGCGCGTGACGACATCGCGCCGACGTCAATCAGCCCGAAACGGCGCTTCGGCGCATGGCCCAGAAAGATGTTCTCGGCCACCGACAGTTCGTCGAACAGAACGGTTTCCTGATGGATCGCGGTCACACCAGCGGTTTCGGCCGATTGCGGCGTGGGAAACCGCACGGTTTGACCATCGATCCGGATATCCCCCTGATCCGGTTGATAGATCCCGGTCAGGATCTTGACCAGTGTCGACTTGCCTGCACCATTTTCCCCCACCAGCGCGGTGACCTTGCCCGGATACAACGTCAGCGAAACGTCCGACAACGCCCGCACGCCCGGGAACGTCTTGGTTACGCCCGCCAGCGTCAGCAGCGGTGCGCCTTCGGCGGCGGCCTGCAAGGACACATCTGGGCTGGGCTCTGACGGCATCTGCACGGCCTGGTCGCGAAAGGGTGAGGCGGTGTCCGGCACGGGGCAACGCCCGTGCCGGGTGTTCGCCAATAAGGCGATCAGAAGATCGACTTGAACTGGTCGATGTTCGAGCTGTCATAGGTGAACGGATCCGCCATCGCCGCTGAATTGGTATCATCCAGCGTAACGGATCCCATCCGGCCCATGGGTATCTCGGCACCCGGCGCGGCCTCGGCCCCCTTCGCGATCGCATGTGCCAGCATTGTTGCCGAGTAACCCAGATCAATGGGGTTCCAGATCGCAAAACTCTTGGTCGCGCCCGAATCCACGCAGCCCGCCATTTCTGACGGCAGGCCAAGGCCGGTCACGTTGATCTCGCCGATCTTGCCCGCATCCGTTACCGCCTGGCACGAGGCCAGAATACCCACGGTCGTGGGCGCGATGATCGCCTTCAGGTTCGGATGCGATGCCATCAGGCCCTGCGCCTCGCGATAAGACTTGTCGGACAGATCGTCGCCGTAGACGGTGGCGACCAGATTCACGCCGGCATAGTTCGGCAGCACTTCCTTGGCCGCATCGATCCACGCGTTCTGGTTGGTCGCGGTCGCGGTCGCCGACAGGATCGCCACGTCGCCGCCGTCGGGCATGTGATCAGCAGCAAGTTTGATAATGGTGTTGCCGATCAGCGGCGTTGACGAGGGGTTCAGGTGCATCTGTCGGCCGTCCTCGGCCACGCCGGAATCCCACGAAATGACCGTGATTCCCCGCTGCATAGCCTTCTTCAGTGCGGGCACCAGCGCGTCGGGGTCGTTGGCCGAGATCGCGCTGGCAGCGACGCCCTGCGCGATCAGCGA
>CAYWND010000084.1:0-8916 GCA_964459085.1 uncultured Oceanibium sp.
CTCCGCCGCCCCGGATGGTCGCCCCGGCAGCCCCGCGTGCGGGAGGGTCCCGGGTCGCCGCCGCTGCCGTGGCGGGCGTGGCACTGGGCGCGCTCGGCTGGTCGATCGCAGGCAATTCGGACAGATCCGACGTGTCACCGGACTGGCGCGCGATGGCTGCGGCCTATCAGGCGCTCTATGTGCCCGAAACGCTGGCGGCCGTGACGCAGGACCCCGCGCAGGCACTTGGACGCCTGGCCGAATTGTCCCAGGTGCTGGGCATCGATCTGGCCCCGGCAGCGCAGGACCCGGTCCTGCAGTTTCGCCGCGCCCAGCAACTGGGGTTCCAGGGCCGGCCCTTGATCCAGGTCGCCTATGTCGGGCCGCAGGGCGACCCCATCGCGCTGTGTATCACGCCGGTTGCGGGCACAGCGGACAGCGCACCGGAAATCTCGCGGATGCACGGCCTTGAGACCGCCAGCTGGACCCGCGGCGGCTATGGCTACCTGCTGATCGGCGGGACGGATGATGCGGTGGTCCGGGCCGCCGCCGACCGCCTGCGCAGCCAGCTCTGACGCCCCCATCACAGACCCCGGTCGCGATTCGCCCCCGATCCCGGGACATCCACCCCCGCCCCCCGAAACAGGCTTTGTCCGGACACGATTTCCGCCCTGTCCGGGCGCAAAACCCTTTGAAACCCGGGGCACGGCACCGCCAGCCTGATGGCGGGACCTCCTGCAAACAGGTACACTTGCCGCCATGTCGAAGAAAACCGAGACCATCGAAATCCGGGTATCACCGGAACTCAAGCAGGCCCTGGCCCGGCTCAGTTCGGACCGGGGCGCATCGATGAGCGCCTTCGTGCGCAGCCTTGTGGACCAAGAGGTGCAGGGGACCCGTCGCAACCCTGACGGAGATATGCACATGTTCACCCTATCGAAATCCCGCCTGGCCAAGGTCGGCCTGGCCGCATTGCCGGTGCTGGCGCTCTCGGGCCTCTATGCCTTCAGCAGCAACACACCGGTCGCCGCATCACCCCAGTTCCGCGTGGCGTTCGCAGAACTGGACCGCAACGGCGATGCCGCCATCACCCGCGATGAATACCTCGCGCACCTGAACGCCGAGATGGCCGACGAAGATCCCTTCATCGTACCCGCCGCCTGCAAGGGCACCTATATCGAGGAAGACGCCGCCATGACGCCCGAGGATCGCGCGTCCGAGGATATCGGGATCGTCGACGCCGACGGTAACGGCACGGTCAGCTATGACGAGCTGGCCGCGCTTTTGACCCGCGAACGCGCCGAGGAATTCCTCGAAGTGGACGAAAACGCCAACGGCTTTGTCACCCTGGCCGAGCTATCCTTGGCCTTCCTGGACCCGCAAGAGGCCCAGGCCGACGAGGTCGCCTATGACGACGAAGACGGCCTCAGCGCGGCCTGCGTCGCCGCCCTCGAGGCGCTGGAGCGCGCCGAATGGGAAGATGACGAAGGCGAGACCGAAGACGACCTGCGCCTCTGGATGGCCGAGATCGACGCCGACCGCGACGGCCAGGTCAGCCTGATGGAATATCTGGAACACTAAGCCCCGCCGCCCTCGCAAAACGAAAAAGGCCCGGGCAGTTACTGTCCGGGCCTCTGCAATTGTCTGGGTTGGGCGCCTAGTGCAGCTTGTCGCCCACATGCGCGATCGCATCGTCGATCATCGCATCCGACTTGGCCGCATCCATCTTGGCAGCCAGCACCTCGGCCGCCGCGGCAACCGCCACGGTCACAGCCCGGTCCTTGACCTCTTTGACCGCAGCGCTTTCGGCACTGGCGATCTGGTCGACCGCGGCCTGCATCCGCCGCTCCATGCTGACAGCCAGGTCTTTCTTGGCCTGTTCTAGCGCGTTTTCGGCCTCGGCCTTGGCGGCGGTCACAATCCCTTCGGACTGCGCTGCCACTTCCTTCTGCTTGCGCTCATAGGATGCCAGCAGGGTCTGCGCCTCTTCGCGCAGCGCGCGGGCCTCGTCCAGCTCGGTGCGGATCCCTTCGGCGCGCTTGTCCAGCATTCCGCCGACCTTGGCCGGCACCTTCACGTACAGAAGGATGCCGATAAAGATCAGGAACGCGATCGTGACAACGAAATCGGTGTTGTTGAGCGAAAAGAACGGGCCGCTGGCCAGGGGCAGGAACATCGTCGTCATCGCGTTCACCCTTTCATCGCCGTGGCCACGGCCGCCTTGACCGCCGCATCATCCGACGTGCCCGGCAGCAACGCATCCACGATGCCAGCCGCCGCGTCCGCTGCGACCTCTTCGACGCTCTTGACCGCGCTGTCCCGGATCTCGGTGATCCGCGCCTCGGACTCGGCCGCCTTGGCGGCGATCTCGGCATCCGCCTTGGCGGTGGCGTCGGCCAGCTGCGCCTGTATCTCGGCCTTGGCTTCGGCGGCGATCTTCTGGGCCTGTGCCCGTGCATCCGCCAGCGCCTTGTTATAGGCCGCCTCGGCCTCTTCGGCCTTCTTCTTCAGGTCCGCCGCGGCCTCTAGGTCGTTGGATATCGCCTCGTGCCGATCGACCACGATGCTCGCAATCCGCGGCAGCGCGATTTTCGACAGAAGAAAGTAGAGCACGACCATCGTGACCACCAGCCAGAAGATCAGGTTCGGCATGAATGCCGGATCCAGCTGGGGCATGCCCTCGTAATATTCTGGTTTTGGCGTCTCGGCCATCTCTCTCTCCCGACAATGTCCGTCGCACGGGGGGCCAAAACCCCCCGCAATCGAAGGAGGTCGTCAGATCAGAGAGCGAACATCAGCAGAAGTGCCACGAGGAACGAGAAGATCCCCAGCGCTTCCGAGAACGCGATCCCGATGAACATCGTGGCCGTCTGGCCCGGGGCTGCCGCCGGGTTGCGCAGCGCGCCCGACAGGTAGTTGCCGACCACGTGGCCCACACCGATCCCGGCGCCGCCCATACCGGCACAAGCCATACCAGCGCCGATCATGCGGCCTGCGTCTACGATTGCTTCTTCCATCTCATTTCTCCTTCGAATGGAATTGCGTGTTGTCTCTTAGTGATGCGGGTGTAGTGCGTCGTTCAGGTAGACGCAGGTAAGGATGGTGAACACATAGGCCTGGATCACCGTGACCAGCATCTCCAGCCCATAGACCGCAACGATCCCGATAATCGGCACAAAGGCGCCCACGCCCATCGCACCGGCAAAGCCCGCGAACACCTTGATGACCGCGTGACCCGCCATCATGTTGCCCATCAGACGAATGGAATGGCTGACGGGGCGCACGAAATAGCTGATCAGCTCGATCAGGAACAGGATCGGGCGCAGCGCGCCGGGGGCGGAACTGACCCACAGCAGGCCGAAATAGCTGACCCCGTTCTTGGCAAAGCCGATGATCGTGATGACGATAAAGATCGTGAAGGCCAGAACCCCGGTCACCGCCAGGTGCGATGTGGTGGTAAAGCTCATCGGCAGCAGGCCGACCACGTTCGCGGTCAGCGTGAACATGAAGATCGCCATGATGTAGGGGAAATATTTCAGCCCCTCCTTGCCGGCGATATCCTCGACCATCTTGTGGACAAAGCCATACAGGATCTCGGCGATCGACTGCCCTTTCGAGGGCACCAGCGACCGCCCGCTGGTGGTCAGGATCAACAGGGCCGCGGTCGCCGCGATCGCGACCGCGAACCACAGCGTCGCGTTCGAGATCGTGTACCAGGCCAGCTCGCCGTCCCCGAACAGCGGCTTGACCACGAACTGGTCCATCGGGTGGATGTTGGTGCCGCCGCCTGCCGCTTCGCCTTCAGTCGCCATTCGCGTCCTCTTCCGGGCCGTGGCCCTTCGCTGCCATCCTCTGGGCGGATTGCGCGGTTTCCATCATCACCCGGACACCGGCCGCAAAGCCCAGCAAACTGAATATCACCAGGAAGATCGGCAGGGTTCCCAAAACCCAATCCAACCCGTACCCGATGCCGAACCCCATCACCATGCCGGTGACAAGCTCGATCACCATGCGCCACGCATTGGACGCATTGGTCGCCTTCACCGCCATCTGGGATCGCCCCGGACCGCGCTGCGATTTCCTCGCGGCGGTGATCCGGGCCTCCAGCGCTTGCATCCGCTTGGGATCCGGGTCGTCAGCCATGGTGATCCGATCTGAAAGGTCTCAGACGTCGCGCGGACACTAGGCAGGGGCCAGGGCAGTGTCAATTGGCGAAAAACGCTTTCCAGACCGGTTTAACATATTGATTTATATGGGTTTCACAAATGTGCGTCCGGCTGACGCAGGCCGCCCGGCGCCCAGACCCCGGCAATTCCGTCCATTCAACCGAACGGTTGACGATTCATCCCGCCCGCGCCAAAACCGACCCCATGTCGACCGATACCCAGCTTGACACCACCTTTGCCGCCCTCGCCGACCCGACACGCCGGGCCATCGTTACCCGGCTATTGGCCGGGGACTGCTCGGTCTCGGACCTGGCTCAACCCTTCGACATGACGCTGGCGGCGGTCTCGAAACACCTCGCCATCCTGACCCGCGCGGGCCTTGTCACCCAGACCCGCGACGGCCGCACCAAGATCTGTCGGCTGGACACCAACAGCCTGCGCCCCGCCGTCACCTGGATGGAAAGCTTCGGCAGCTTCGCCAGTGACGACCTCGACCGGCTCGAGGACCTGCTGACCGCCGAAGGCCTCCTCGACCCCCCCCACGTGACCTGAACACGTGAGTCGCCTGTCCGGTCAAGGTTGCGTCAGCACCCGGGCGCAGCCCGGGCCCGACCTTGACGGGCCGGGCGACTCACACACGCTCGATCCGGGCTCTTGAGGGGCAGACCTGCCCCTCAAGGCCGTCTCAGCAGAAAATCCCCACGTCCCCGCCGCCCTGCCGTCCGCCACCTCTCTCCCCGCACGCGCACCCACCCCGCCCGCCGCAGGCGCCCCGAGGATCGGGCCCGTTCAGGGCCCGGTCGAGGGCCGGCCTTGCAGGGCCAAGGCCGCAAGGCCGCGGACCGCAAGGTATGCCCCGCTTGCCATCCCGCGCGGCAGCGGCTGCCGCTGGGCCGACCCAAGGATGCCCCCATGACGACCTATTCCCGCGAAAAACGCCTTCTGGCCGAAGGTCTCGGCACCGCCGCCCTGGTCTGCACGGTCGTGGGCTCGGGCATCATGGCCGACCAGCTGACCGACGACACTGCGTTGGCGCTCCTGGGCAACACCCTGCCGACCGGGGCGATCCTGGTCGTGCTGATCACCGCACTCGGCCCGGTGTCAGGTGCACATTTCAACCCGGCCGTCTCGCTGGCGCTCTACATGCAACGGCGCATCACCTGGCGGGTCTTTGCGGGCTATGTCGTCTTCCAGTTCGCGGGTGGTTTTGCCGGCGCCATGCTGGCCCACGCGATGTTCGAACTGCCCCTGATCCAGCAGGCGGCCACCGTACGCACTGGCCAGGGCCAGTGGATCGCCGAGGGCGTGGCCACCTTCGGCCTGGTCGCAACCATCCTCGCCGGGCTACGATTCCGCCCCGAGGCGATCGCCTGGATGGTCGGCCTCTATATCACCGCCGCCTACTGGTTCACCGCGTCGACTTCCTTTGCCAACCCGGCGGTCGCGACGGGCCGGATGATCTCGGACACCTTCTCGGGCATCCGACCGATGGATGTGCCCCCCTTCATCGGGGCCCAGATCATCGGCGCGGTGCTGGCGGTGGCCATCTTCGGCTGGCTGATCGCGCAGCCCGAAGATCAGGCGAAACCCTGACATTTGCCCCTATCAAACCCCTACAAAATCCCTACCGAACCCCGCAGGCGTTTTCTGCGGGGTTCGGCCGGTTCGTACAGGTCCTGATCAGTCCCCCAGCGCGACCCCCTCGCGCCGGGGATCAGCCGCCCCGATCAGCCCCTGATCGGTGATCAGGATCGCATGCAGCCCCGAATTCAGGTTCCGCACATTCACCTCGTGCCCCAGCGCCTGCAGCCCCTCGGCCAACGCCACGGCGTCGGTCCCCTCCTCAAGGTCGGTCTTGCCATTGCGGTTCACCACATGGCCCGAAGTGATCGCAGTCTGGGGATCCATACCCCAATCGAGTATAGAAACGATTGATTTCGCCACATAATTGATGATCCGCGACCCACCGGGCGACCCGATCAGCAACACTGGCTCGCCGTTCTCGAACACAATCGTGGGCGACATCGACGACCTTGGCCGCTTGCCCCCCTCGACCCGGTTGGCAATCGGCACGCCATCCTTTTCCGGCGCGCGGCTGAAGTCGGTCAACTCGTTGTTCAACAGGAACCCGCCGGTCATCACCCGGCTGCCGAACCCGGTCTCGATGGTCGTCGTCATCGACACCATGTCGCCATAGCGGTCCACGATCACGAAATGCGACGTCCCCGGCCTTTCCCGTTGCAGATCAGGGGCATAGACAGCGCCCTCCTCCCACGGCGGCTCGCCGGCCGAGGCGCTTTCCATCGCCATGCCGGGGTCGATCTGCCCGGCCCGCAGCGCCAGATAGTCACGATCCACCAGGCCCGCCGTCGGCATCTTCACGAAATCGCTGTCCGCCATGTACAGGCCGCGATCCGCATAGGCCATCTTGGCCGCCTCGATATACTGGTGCCAGCCTGCGGGCGTCGGCCCCAGCGCGGCCATGTCGACGTTTTCCAGCATGCCCAGGATCTGACCCACGGTCAGCCCGCCGCTGGTCGGCGGTCCCATGCCGCAGACCTCGTATGCGCGGTAGGCCACGCAGATCGGTGGGCGCGAGATCACCTCGTATCCGGCCATGTCCTGGGCATCCAGGATGCCCGCGTTGATCTCGGTCCGCACCGCCGCCACGATGTCTCCGGCAATCGCACCCTCGTAGAACGGGGCCGAGCCATGGGCCGCGATCAGGCGCAATGTTCGTGCAAATTCAGGGTTTTGCAGGATCGTGCCCGCAGCCTTGGGTGTGCCGTCGGCGTTGAAGAAATAGCTGCGTGTCGGCTCGAACAGGTCCAGCTTGCGCTCTTGCGCGCTGGCGATCGAGGCCGCCATCCGGGGCGAGATCGCAAACCCCGCCTCGGCCAGTTCGATGGTTGGCTGCAACAGATCGGCCCAGGGCGTCCGGCCATGGCGCGCGTGCATCTCCTCGATCAGCTTCAGCGTTCCCGGCACGCCGACGGACCGCCCGCCGACCACCGCGTCCCACCAGCCGATCGGCTCGCCATCCGCGCCCAGCCAATAGCCTTCGTCGGCGGCCATCGGCGCCTTCTCGCGCCCGTCCAGCGTCGACAGAACCCCCTCCGAGGCATCCCAGTACAGCGCGAACGCACCGCCCCCGATGCCCGAGCTTTGCGGCTCGACCAGGTTCAGCATGAACTGGACGGCCACGGCGGCATCTGCCGCCGATCCGCCCGCTTTCAGCACCTCATAGCCCACCCCGGCGGCCACCGGATTGGCTGCGGCAACCATGAAGTCCTGGGCCTGCACCAGCGCGTTCTGGGCAACGGCCGTGGTCTCTTCGGGCTGCTGGGCTTCTTGCGCCCAAACCGGGCTTACCAGGAACGAGGCAATCAGAAACGCCGAGATACGGGACATAATGGGCACCCCCTTGATTGAAAATTAACCAAACTAGGGTACCACCCGTCTGCCGGGAGTCGAGGGGGTCAGGCGACCATTTCCTCGGCACGGGCCAGATCGACCGACACCAGCTGGCTGACACCCTGTTCGGCCATGGTGACACCAAACAGCCGATCCATGCGGCTCATGGTGACCGCATGGTGGGTAATGATCAGGAACCGGGTGTCCGTGCGCTGGGTCATTTCATCCAGCAGGTCGCAGAACCGGGTGACATTGGCGTCGTCCAGCGGCGCGTCGACCTCGTCGAGCACACAGATCGGCGACGGGTTGGCCAGGAACACGGCAAAGATCAGCGACAGCGCGGTCAGCGTCTGCTCGCCGCCCGACAACAGGCTGAGCGTCGACAACTTCTTGCCCGGTGGCTGGCACATGATCTCCAGCCCGGCCTCAAGCGGGTCGTCGCTTTCGACCAACACCAGGTTCGCGTCACCGCCGCCGAACAGCGTGCGGAACAGGGTTGCGAAGTTGCGGTTTACCTCGTCGAACGCCTGCAGCAGGCGTTGGCGACCTTCCTTGTTCAGGCTGGCGATGCCGTGGCGCAGTTTGTTGACCGCTTCTTCCAGATCGGCGCGCTCGGCCTCCAGCGTGTCGAATTCTTCCTGCACCTCGCGGGCGTCTTCTTCGGCGCGCAGGTTGACCGCGCCCAGCGCGTCACGCTGGCGTTTGAACTTGTCGACCTCGGTCTCGACCGCCTCGGCCGAGGGCATGCGGTCCGGATCCACATCCAGGGCGTTCAGCAGCGCCTCGGGCGTCTGCTCGCGCTCTTCCCGAATGCGTTCGGCGGCGGCCAGAACCCGATCACCGGCCGCCTCGGACAGGGCTTCGGCCCGGGCGCGCGCTTCGCGGGCCTCGCCTGCCGCACGCTCGGCGCTGCGTTCCGCGTCCTCGGCCGCGCGCAGGGCGGTTTCCGCCGTCGCCAGCGCATCGGACGCGGTGTTGCGCCGGGTCTCGGCGGTCTCGATCAGGCCGACCAGGCTCTCGCGTTCCGCCGCGATCTCGCCCGGTGTGGCGCGGGCCGCATCCAGCGCGGTGCGGCTGTCCTCGATCCGCTGATCCAGTTCCGAGATCCGGGATCCGGCGGTCGCTTGCCGGTGCTTCCAGCCGCTGATTTCCTTGGCCACCTCCTGGATGCGGCGGGTCCGCGCCTCGGCCTCGCGCCGAGCCTCTTCGGCCATCGAGCGTTTGGCGATCATTTCCAGCCGCGCGGCCTCGACCGTGACCTTGCGCGCCTCGACCGCCTCTCGGGCCGCCGAGATGTCGCCCAGCGCGCCCACGGCCTGTTCGGCCTCGGTCACTTCGGCCAGGGCGCGGGTCGCAT
>CAYWND010000085.1:0-8915 GCA_964459085.1 uncultured Oceanibium sp.
CGCTCCAGTGCCACCAGCAGCATTTCGTCAAATCGGCCGGCCTGATAGTACTCGGTCGACGACGCGAATTCGTAGTCAAAGCCGTATTCGTCCAGGAATGCGTTTAATCGCGCATTGTTGTGCGCCCCAAAACTCTCGTGCGTGCCGAACGGATCGCGCACCTTCGTCAGCGGCAGATGCAGATCCTCGGCCAGCATCTCGCCGTTGGGCACGTTGCCAGGAACCTTGCGCAATCCGTCCATATCGTCGGAAAAGCAGATCAAACGGGTCGGGATGTCGCTCAGAGCCTCGAACGCATGCCGCACCATCGTGGTACGTGCGACCTCGCCAAAGGTCCCGATATGCGGCAACCCTGATGGCCCATAGCCTGTCTCGAACAGCACGTACCCCTTGTCCGGCGGGCCGTTTCGATAGCGTTTGACAAGTTTCCGGGCCTCTTCGAATGGCCAGGCCTTCGATGTCATTGCCAAGTCTGTCAGCGCGCCCATGGATCTGTCTTTCGCGGGGAGTTGGTGCGCTCGTGTCCTATTGCGCACCCCCCGCGAGGTCAAGCCGACAAGGATCCGCGCCCAACCCGCTTGTGACCCGGCGGTACGGCGGATATATCCATATCATCCGAGCAGGAGACCGCCTGATGACCGACACCAACCAGCCCGTTCCTTCGTTCAGCCCGCAAGATGCGCTGGTCGCTGTCATGGTTGCAGCCTCGGCATCGGACGAGGATGTCACAACGCCCGAACTGGTCTCGATCATCACGATTGTGGGCTCGCTGCCGATGTTTCGCGACTACGATTCAGAACGGATTGAAACAGTGTCGCGGACTGTGTTCGACCTGTTCGAGGAAGAGGACGGGCTGGACGCACTGTTTGGGCTGGTCAGGGACGCCCTTCCCGACAGCCTGTTCGAAACTGCCTATGCGCTGGCGTGTGACGTGGTTGCAGCGGACGGCAGCGCAAAGTCCAGCGAATTGCGGCTGCTCGAAGAAATCCGCCACGAGTTGAACATCGACCGCCTGCACGCCGCCGCCATCGAACGTGGCGCGCGCGCCCGGTTTGCGCATCCTGGAATGCACCGGCTGGAGAGCTGAAATGTCTGATGTACTTGATCGACGAAAACAGCAGTCGCTTACGGCGGTCTCCAAAGCTGACGCTGCACTTGCCCAAGGTAACCCTCGTGCAGCCTGGGCCCTTTATCTTCATGCTCAGGGTTTGCAGCCGTCCAACCGGAAGGCCATGGAAGGGCTGAGGAGAACTGCGCGGGCGGCATTTTCTGCGCTTACCCCGGTTTCCGAAGCCGATATGGATCGATTGCGAACGCTATACGAAGGTGGCGATCACAAACAAACGTTGGACTTCGCCTCACAATTGCAAGCACGACATGCAGGTGATCCAAGAATACTAAACTGTGTCGCATTGGTCTTAAGCCAACAGAACCAGCCGACAGAAGCGATCCGATACTATGAAAATGCGTTGATGTTAGATCCAAGCTATGCAGACGGTTATATTAATTTCGGAGCAGAGCTGATCAAGATCAATCGCGTGAATGACGCTGCCGAGATCCTGCGACGGGGGATCGAGCTCAAGCCAGATTTTGCCCATGCCTACTTTGTGCGCGGACACGCGCTTTCTATTGCAAACCGGTTTGAAGAGGCGGCCGACAGCCTAAGGCTGGGCCTCAGGCTAGACAAGAACAGCGCCTGGGCAAATGCCCTTTTGGGTTCTTGCTTAGTTTCGTTGGGGGACCATAAAAATGCGCGCAAACAACTTGATCTCGCGATTGAATTAGATCCCGATTATGTTTTTGCATATCAATCACTTGGTATGTTTCACAGGTTCAAGCCTGACGAGCCCTACATCGATGCTATGAGGGCACTGCTTGACAAGGACATGTCGGCGGAAAGATCTGTGGCATTGCATATGACGATGGGCAAGGCGCTCGAAGATGTAGGCGATGTGAATGGCGCCTTCGACTATCTAAACCGTGGAAACTCCAAGCGCAGGGTTGAGATAGGATACAGTATCACGCGCGACATCCAACTCTACAACGGCATTCAGGCGTCATTTAGGGATCTAGAGACGGCACCGCTGGACCCCAAAGATGATGTTCCGACGCCCATTTTTATTTTGGGAATGCCACGTTCCGGCTCTACCTTGGTAGAACAGATCCTTTCAGGCCACAGCGACGTTCAAGCTTTGGGGGAGTTGCCGTTTCTTCGTCGAGCAATCGACGAGGCCTATGTTGCGATAGAAAAAACAGGCTTCTTTCAGTTCACGCAAAGCACTTTGGAGGACACGAGACGCCGGTACTACAAGCAACTGTCCACGCTAGATGTGAGTAAGCCGTTTTTTACCGATAAGATGCCCGCAAACAGCCTTTGGGTCGGACTCATCCGCCTGGCCTTCCCCGAAGCAAAGATCCTCTACACGGATCGTGATCCAATCGCGACCTGCTGGTCGATTTTCAAAACGAACTTCCGATCCGACAACCTGTCATATGCCTGCGACCTCGGAGATATCGGTAAATACTATGCAATGAACAGGCAGATTATGAGTTTCTGGGATACGACGTTTCCCGCTTCGTTTCTCGAAGTCAACTACGAGAACCTTACCGATGATCCCAAACCGGCGGCTCAAAGTCTGTTGGAGTACTGCGGGTTGGAGTGGCAAGAGGATTGTCTTCGCGTTCAGGATCGGAAGCGTGCCATCGGAACAGCCAGCCTCGTACAGGCCAGGCAGGGGATTTATACCGGATCCAGCCAGGCGTGGCACAAGTTCGCGCATCACTTGGACCCGCTGTATCAGGTCCTGCGCGATGGCGGCGTGACCGATTTCGTGGTTCCTGACCAGCCTCAGGTCGCGCCGTAGAGCTTACCCCAGCGCTGCAGCAATGCATGTTCTTGGGTGCGTGCGACGTTGCGCCAGCGGCGTGCGCCGCGCGGCCGTTCCTCGCGGGCTGCGATGCTGGCGTTTCGCTTTCCCAGATCCGCGGCAAAGATCGAAAAGGCCAGCTGTCGGCCGCTCTTGCAGTCGATATAACCCGCCAGCCCTCGTGTGAAGTTCAGGGTGCCGCTTTTCGCATGCAGCATCACCTGCCCGCCATGGACCGGCTTGCCTTGCTCATCGACGACTTGCTTGCCCCGCATCAGGTCGTGCAGCGGCCCGCCTGCCTCGATGTCCAACACCTGGACCATCTCTGCAGACGAAATTCGGGTATCGTCCGTCAGGCCCGAATGGTTCAGGAACCGCGCGCGACTCAGCCTGTGCGTGCCGCGCAGCCAGGTGGTCATCGCAGCGGCCGATGCCGCAATATCGGCAGGCGTGCTGCCGCGTGACTGGCTGGCGCGCAAACCCACAACCTCGGCGGTCAGATTGGTAGAATACCGCAGCATCGAGCGCAGCATGGGCGCCAGTTTCGCGCTGCGCACCTCGGCAATGGGTCTTGCCCCCTTAGGCAGGGTCTGCGTGATCCGCAAGGTCGGCAGGCGCAGGTTCCGGGCCGCGGCCAGCGTCCGGAATACCTCAGCCGCATAGCGCTCCGGACGGCGTACCGGCAACCATCTGGCACCGCCTTTGCCCAAAGCGGACGACGCGACACTCCAAAGTTCGGCGTCCCGCGCCTTGCGATATGCAAACACCCTGGGCTGATCATTGGCCACGGCCATCTCGGTATAGGACACCTTGGGGTCATGGTTTTGGCTGCGTGCCGACATTCTCAGATCCCAGCCGTCCTTGACCGGCTTCCACTCGAAATGAACCCGGTTGAAGTTCAGATTCAATCCCGAGATCGAGGGGTTATAGCCGACATGTTCAGGCTGTTCGGGGTCGATGCTGTCATGATGCGGCAGTGCGCCGGAAACAACATAGCAATTGCCGTTCACCCCAAAGATCCCGGCCTCGGTCACCTGCCGGGCTAGGTCGTCCAGGCCGTCGGTGTCCAGATGCGGATCGCCGCCGCCGACCAGATACAGATCCCCCTGTACACGCCCGCCCGAGATCGGACCGGTTGTCATAACCCAGGTGCTGAAGCTGTGCGACGCGCCCAATGCCTCCAGTGCATAAAGTGACGTGACCGCCTTGGTTACCGACGCGGGCGGCATTGCGGCCTCGGGGCGGTGTTCTTCCAGAACACGTCCCGTTTGCAGGTCACGCAACACAAAGCTGCTGAGGTCCCCCAGCCCGCTGCGATTGAATATCTCGCTGATGCCCGTATCGACCGGCTGTGTTGTGGCCGAGATCGCCTCTCCCGGCCGCGGTATCGGGCGAAACGAGGTCTCCAGGCGTGCAGCAGCCGTAGCCGCGGGTACACCCGCTGCAAGACCGCCCAAAACTGCTCTTCGGGTCAGGGACATCTTTCGCGACCTCTCGGCACCCCGCGCGAAACTATGCAGAAAGCGGGATTCTCAGGCAAGTCCCTGCTGCATCCCAATGTTTAACGGATCCATTTGCCGCGCGCACGCAACACTGTCGACGATGTCTCGACCATCGGTCCGCTCAGCAGCGTCCAGGCTGGCGCCGCGCACAGCGGCAGGGCCCGCGCGGCCTCTTTCGGCATGCGATAGCGGGAATAGGCGCGGGCGGCGGGCGACAGGCCAGCGGCGACCTGCGCGCCAGGCCGAGCCAGAACGCCGATCGGCGTGCGCTCGATGATGTCCTGCCAGTGGTCCCAGCGATGAAACCCCGTCAGGTTGTCCGCGCCCATCAGCCAGACAAACCGCACACCGGGATAGAGCGCCCTGATCCTTGCCAATGTGTCGGCGGTATAGCGTGTGCCCAACCGGGCCTCGATATCCGTGACCTTGACCCGCGGATGCGTGGCAATGGCGCGACAGGCCGCCATCCGCCGCCCGAGGCTTGCGGGCGCGTCCTCTTTCAATGGATTACCGGGCGATACCAACCACCAGATCCAGTCCAATCCGAACCTGCGAAAGGCGCGGCGCGTGATGTGCATGTGACCATCATGAGGTGGATCAAACGACCCGCCCAACAGGCCGATGCGCAATCCGGGCGCGGCGACAGGGGTCCCGTGCTTCATGTGCGCCCCCCTCTCTGGCGGCCGGTTTCGGTCAGGTTGTCGCAACGCCACCAGCGGCTGTCAACCGCCGACCGGGTTGCGTTGGGCCGTGTCTGCGGTCAGCATTCCGGTCATGTGGAGACATTGTATCGCCTGCCTTGCCTGCCTGCTGCTCGCCGCCTGTGGCGGGGGGCCCGTCGGCAATCCCCAACCCCTGGCGCCTGCCCAGGTTCAGCCGCCCTGGATCGAGGGCCCGGACGGGACGCGCCTTGCCCTGTCTGTCTGGCCATCGCGCGCGGAAGAACGCGCAATTATCCTGGCATTGCACGGATATGGGGACTTTGCCCCGTCAACATATCAATGGGCGGCCGAAGATTGGGCGCAGCGGGGCATCACCACATATGCCTATGACCAGCGCGGCTTTGGCCGCAACAGCAGCGCCAAAGCGTGGCCTGGTCCTCGGACGTTGTCACGGGATCTTGTCGCCGTCACGCGCGAGGTGCGCGCCCGGCACCCCGGTGTGCCCCTCACCGTAGTGGGGCACTCGATGGGCGGTGGGGTGACCCTGACTGCGGCAGCAAACGGTCTGGATGCGGATGCCATCGTGCTGGCGGGGCCAGCCATCGCGGGTGGCAGCGGCGTCAACCTGGCCCAGCGGTTCGGGGCCTGGACCATCGCGACATTCGCCACGGACCGACGGTTTACCGGCAAAGGCGTCGTGCGCATTACACCCACCGACAATATCGAGATCCGGCGCCAAGTGACCTCCAGCCCCTGGCATTTCGCAGACCCCTCGGGACGGGAACTGATGGGGCTGATCCGGGTGATGGATGCGGCAGCCGCAGCCGCGCCGTCGGTCACCTTGCCGACGCTGACTCTGATGGGGGCCAACGATCAGATCCTCAGACCCCAGGCCGTTAAGGCGGTGCACGACCGGATCCCAGGGCCAAAACAGTATGTGCTCTACCCCGATGGTTGGCACTGGCTGTTCCGCGACTACCAGGCGCCCCGGGTGTGGGCCGATGTGGCCGAGTTCGCCCTGAGCCAATGAGCATTGTTCACAGGGCTGGAACAAAGCCCCTCGTCAGGGTATGAACGTCGCAACAACAACTACCCCGAGCAACGGCCCCCGTGAGCCTGCCATACCGCCCGGAAATCGATGGCTTGCGTGCAATCGCGGTGGTTGCGGTTGTCCTTTATCACGCCGACCTTTCGGCCTTGGGACGGCCGCTGTTGCCCGGTGGGTTCCTTGGCGTCGACAGTTTCTTCGTGATTTCGGGCTTCCTGATCACCTCGATCATCCTGTCGGAGCGCGCGGCAGGGACGTTCAGCCTCGTGGGATTCTGGGAGCGCCGCGTCCGCCGGATCCTGCCGATCCTGTTCACCGTCGCCTTGGCCACTTTGCCATTGGCCTATGCCTTGATGCTGCCCGGCGCGATGGTCGAACACATGCGTGCGCTGGTCACCAGCCTTCTGTTCGGTTCGAACATATGGTTTTGGCTAGAAGACAGCTACACGGCCGAGGCCAGCCAACTGAAGCCGTTGCTTCACACCTGGTCGCTGTCGATCGAGGAACAGTTCTACCTGCTCTACCCGCCGCTGTTGTTGTTGGTTTCGCTTGCCGGGCGGCGCGTGCTGATCGCAGTACTGGCGGTGTCGGGATGCGTGTCGCTTTACATGGCACACCAGGCCAGCCTCGCCGCACCCGATGCCGCGTTCTATCTTTTGCCCTACAGGGCCTGGCAACTGATCGCCGGGGCATTGCTGGCATTTGCAGTCAGCACGTCCGCCATCGGGATAGCGCGCCGTCCCGCGTGGTTGCCGCTTGTCGCGCTGGGCGGCCTTGTTGCCAGCTTCGTGCTTTTTTCCGACGACACCCGACACCCATCGCTGTTGACGGTCCTGCCAGTCGCGGCCACCGCGATGCTGATCTGGTCGACCGGCCCCCGCGATCCTGTGGGCCGCGTCCTGTCGTCACCGCCCGTGGTCTGGATGGGCCGGCGATCCTATGGCTTCTATTTGTGGCACTTTCCCGCCTTTGCGTTCGCGCGGATCCGCTTGGGCGAGCCATCGCTGGCAGTCAAACTATCGCTGGTCATCGGCTCGCTGGCATTGGCCGCAGTCACCTATCGGATGATCGAGCAGCCGTGCCGTCAACGGTCCCGCGTTGCAATCCGACCCCTGGGCGCTGCACTATTGGCCGCGATCACGGTTCTGGTCACGGCGTCATACGTCACCGTCCAAAATCAGGGGTTTGTGCACCGTTTGCCAGACCACCTGATCCACATGGCCACGCCCGAGTTCAATCGCCTGTCGGCACAGCCGGCTGGGCGGGATATCCACGGCGCAGCCCGGTCCAAATGCCTGAACCGAACGGTTCAGACTGCCTGCCGCTTTGGCGATCCCGACTGGATCCTGCTGGGCGACAGCCACGCCGATGTATTTGCTACGGCGCTGCGCGATCTCGCGGCGGATACCGGCCACGGCCTGATCGTGCTGACCCAGGGGATCTGCCCGTACATGTCGCCCGACTACTGGCTGACCTACGCTGGGTGCCCCGTCGTCAACGAACAGCGCCGCGCTTATCTCGAGTCGTTGGACGAACCCTCGACCATCATCATATCTGCGGCTCTCAGCGGTTTTGGGCTGGCCAAACACCGCACCGAAGATCCCCTGCGTGACGGCGCCAACGGTCGCCGCACTGGCCGCCCGGCAGATCCTGCGGCGGCCATCGCCTCCTACCGCGAAAACATCGCGGGGCTCCTGAGCGCGGGCCACAAGGTTGTTGTCGTTCACGAGGTGCCAAGTCCCGACAGCGGATCACGCGCCGGCGTCTACCTGAACCAGCGTACCCTGATCTCTGGTACGCCGCAGGACAATGTCATCCTGATGGATCCTGGTGAGTACGAAAAGATGACCGCCGTGGACGCGCTCTTGGCCCTCCCGGACCACCCCCGCCTGATGCAGATCTTCCCCCGCGAGATCTTCTGCCCGGTATCCCAGGGACGCCGCTGCATCGCCGCGGACGCAAATGGGCCAATCTTCAACACCCAACGCCATCTCTCGCGACCCGCGGTCAACAAGGTCGTCGCAGCCATGGCCCCAGCGCTGGGCGTAGACTGATCCTGCCCACAGGCATTTACGCAGGCAAAGCCAGCGACTATATCACCACAGACTTTCGATCCCAGGAGTGCCCCCATGGCCAGCTATCAATACGTCTACCACATGGAAGGCGTCTCCAAGACCTATGCCGGCGGCAAGAAGTGCTTCGAGAACATCCGCCTGTCGTTCCTGCCGGGCGTTAAGATCGGCGTGGTCGGGGTCAATGGTGCTGGGAAATCCACGCTGATGCGCATCATGGCCGGGCTCGACAAGGAGTTCACGGGCGAGGCCTGGGCAGCCGAAGGCGCAAAGGTCGGCTATCTGCCGCAGGAGCCCCACCTCGACGAAACCAAAACCGTCCGCGACAACGTGATGGAAGGCGTCGCTGCCAAGAAAGCGCTGCTGGACGAGTTTAACGAGGTCGCCATGCAGATCGCCGAGGATCCGGACCTGATGGACAGGATGACCGAGCTTCAGGACCAGATCGACTCGCAGAACCTGTGGGACCTGGACGCCCAGATCGACATCGCGATGGAGGCGCTCCGCTGCCCGCCCGACGAGGCGATGCCCGCGACGCTGTCGGGCGGCGAGAGGCGTCGCGTGGCGCTTTGCAAGCTCTTGCTCGAAGCGCCGGACATGCTGCTTTTGGACGAGCCCACCAACCACCTGGACGCCGAGACCATCGCCTGGCTGCAAAAGCACCTGATTGATTACAAGGGCACAATCCTGATCGTCACTCACGACCGGTATTTCCTTGACGACATCACCGGCTGGATCCTGGAACTGGATCGCGGCCGGGGCAT
>CAYWND010000086.1:0-8832 GCA_964459085.1 uncultured Oceanibium sp.
GGCCACATGCGAGGCTGCCGATCTGCACCTCAAGCTACATCCGGGAACCGACGTTGCCCTGTTCAACGGCCTGCTCGCCCATCTGCACCGGCGTGGCGCAACCAATCCGGAGTTTCTGAGGGATCACACCAGCGGTTTTATGGCCGCACTGGAAACCGCTGCGGGCGGGGATCCCAGCGATACAGGCCTTTATGGCTCAGAGATTTCACGGTTCTACGAGCTGTTCGCCGCGACCGAGCGGACTATGACGATATTCAGCCAGGGCGTAAACCAGTCCAGTAGTGGTACCGACAAGGTCAACGCCATCCTGAACTGCCATCTTGCAACGGGCCGGATTGGCAAGCCCGGAATGGGTCCCTTTAGCGTCACAGGCCAACCGAACGCAATGGGTGGGCGGGAAACTGGCGGGCTGGCCAACATGCTGGCGGCGCATCTGGACCTTGAGACCGAGGCGCATCGGGTCGCCGTGCAGGCATTCTGGTCCAGTCCGGTCATTGCGCAGCGTCCGGGGTTGAAAGCGGTAGACATGTTCCGCGCCGTGGGCGACGGACGGATCAAGGCGCTGTGGATCGCCTGTACCAACCCGGCAGTTTCCATGCCCGATATCAGCGCTGTACGTAGTGCGATACAGGGATGTGATTTTGTGGTTGTTTCCGACATCACCGACCGCACTGACACGGCCCGCTGCGCAGATGTCTTGCTGCCCGCCACAGGATGGGGGGAAAAGAATGGCACGGTTACCAATTCTGATAGGACAATCAGCCGCCAGCGCGCGGCACTCCCCCCGCCCGGCTTGGCACGGCACGATTGGGCGATATTTGCCGAGGTCGGGCGGCGCATGGGCTGGTCCGAGGCGTTCGACTACAGATCGCCGGCACAGATCTTTCGCGAGCACGCGACGCTGTCTGGCATCACGGGCAGCCTGGGACGAGACTTCGATATCTCGGGACTTGCTGGGATCGACGATGCGACTTACGACGCACTTCAACCCGTTCGCTGGCCCGTTTCCGCCTCGCGCGCTGGTGGGCGTTTTTTCGGGGATGGGCAGTTCTTCACCGCCGATGGTCGCGCCCGGCTCATTGCTGTGCGACAGACGGCGCCTTCGGTCCGGCGGTCGCCGCAATATCCCTATCGGCTGAACACCGGACGGCTCCGGGACCAATGGCATACCATGACGCGGACAGGACTGACGCCACGCTTGTCGCGCCACCTTGCCGAACCGTTTCTGCAAATCCATCCCGAACTCGCCAGTGCCCGCGACTTAAAACCGGCCGATCTGGCACAGGTACGCAGTCCGCACGGAAGCGCGATCTTGCGTGTCCTAGTCAGCGATGACGCCCACCCCGACAGCCCCTATGCGCCGATGCACTGGACAGACGAGACCGCTCCTGCGGCGAGGGTGAACTCGCTGGTGGCATCCGAGACCGACCCAATATCAGGCCAGCCTGAAAGCAAAGCCAGCGTCGTTGCGATCGAACGCTATGACGCCGCCTGGTACGGCTTTGCTGTAGCGGCGCGCAAGCCCTATGTCGATGTCGCATACTGGGCGCGCGTCCGAAGTGACAAAGGCTGGAGGATGGAGCTGGCCGACGATACGGAATGCAAAGATTGGGCAGGATTTGCCAGGGATTTGTTCGATCTGGACGCTGAACCGCAGATGCTGCATGACGCGGCGGCGGGGATCACCCGTTTGGCGTTTGCTGAAGCCGATGGTGCGCTCTCTGCGGCGCTGTTTGTTGCGCGGCGCCCGGTGCGGGTTGCGCGCGATCACGTTGCCGGGTTGATCGGCGAACCCGCCGATGCCGTGCTGGCTGCAAGACCTGCCGCTGGCGGCTTCGATCCCGGCCCGACGATCTGCTCCTGCGTGGGCGTTGGTCAGACAGCACTTTTGGCCGCCGCTGCAGATATCGGGCCGGATCTGAACCAAATCTGCGAAATGACCGGTGCTGGTATGACGTGCGGATCCTGCCGACCCGAGATCGCAGAGCTGATCAGCCGCTACTCGGTTCTCGAGGCCGCGGAATAGTCGAGGGCACGTGCATGAAATCCTTTCCTATGTTCATTCGGACTACCGGGCGCAGAGTGGTGATCGCCGGCGGCGGCGAGCAGGCTGCGCAGAAGGCGCGGCTAATTCTGAAGACCGATGCCCAGATTGTCCTGGTCTCGCCCTCGCTTGACGAAGAACTGCAGGGCCTCGTTGCACAAGGACGCGCCACGCATCACCCGAAACGGGCAACGCCCGAAACGTTTCGCGGCAGCGCCCTGACGTTCATTGCAACCGGATGTGCAGGGGCCGACAGCGCATTTCATGTGCTGGCCAAGATGTCCGACACCGTTGTGAATGTCGTTGATCGCCCTGAACTATGTGATGCTACAACCCCTTCGATCGTCGACCGCGACCCTGTCGTCGTAGCGATTGGCACAGAGGGGACCGCGCCTGTTCTGGGTCGGGCGATCAAGACCAAGATTGAAGCGTTGATACCGCCAGGTGTCGGGCGCCTCGCGGCACTGGCCGGCAGGCTGCGAAGCGCTGTTGCCCGGGACCTGCCACAGGCGTCCCGGCGCGCGTTCTGGGCCTGGGTATTTAAGGGCGCGCCGGCAAAGCGGCATCATTCCGGTGCCGAGGCCGAGGCGGCAGAGATGATCAAGGCGGCAATCCGATCAAAACGCGTCCCTGACGCCAGCGGTGGGGGCCATATCGCCCTGGTCGGTGCCGGCCCTGGTGCACGGGATCTGCTCACGCTTCGCGCGGTTGAACGGTTGCAAGAAGCCGATGTGATCTACTACGACCGGCTTGTGGATCCAGACGTGCTGGAACTGGCACGTCGCGATGCGGAACGTGTGTTTGTTGGCAAAGACGTGGGCGCTCATGCCTGGCCGCAAGACCGAATAACCTCGTTAATTGTAGCTGAGGCAAGACAGGGGCGGCGCGTCGTGCGTCTAAAATCTGGTGATCCCTCGATCTTTGGCCGTGCCACAGAAGAGATGGAGGCCGCAAAAGCCGCCGGAATACCCATCGAGATCGTACCCGGCGTTACTGCTGCCAGCGCCGCAGCGGCTAGTCTTACACGCAGCCTGACCGAGCGGGGAGGGACCGACACGGTGGTGCTGACCACTGGTATGTGCCGACCCGGCGATCCCGATCCGGACTGGGCCGCATGCGTGCGGCCCGGCACCACGATTGCGGTCTACATGGGCGCCCGTTCCGCTGGCCGCATTTCCGCCAGCCTGTTGAAAGGGGGTGCACGACCTGCGACCCCGGTCGACATTGCTTGCGACATCTCGACGACCAGGCAACGCCTGATCCGGACAAATATTCAATGCCTGGACAAGGCACTACAGGACAACGCGGTGACCGGAACCGCACTTATTTTAGTTCGTTTCCCTAAATCCCTGCAGGCTGCATCCTCTAGCGCCGCCTGATCCCCTTTGCCGACCGCCAACTGGCCGCGGTCTATTGCTGTGCGATTGCGGATCGCGCGCTGATCATCGACGCGAACATCGCGAATTAAGCGTTTCAATCCCTGGCCAGTCCATGACTGTTGGAAATTCTCGCGCCTCGCAGTAGTCCTTCGATGTTAGCACCTCGCTGGACGCCCCAGCACAGTCACCTTGGAAAGGGGGCTTATGAGCGCCGAAATCCTGTGTCTTGGCGAACCGCTGATGGAGTTTAACCAGCAAGCCGATGGCACCTACCTGCCAGGGCATGGTGGCGATACCTCGAACTGCGCGATCGCGGCCGCGCGGCAGGGCGCAAAGGTGGGCTATGTCACCCATGTCGGGAATGACAGTTTCGGCCGGTCGTTTATGGAGTTGTGGGCGCAGGAAGGGATCGACACGTCCACCGTGCGCAAGGTCGAAGACGCGCAGACGGGCATCTACTTTGTCACCCACGGGCCTGACGGGCACGAGTTCAGCTACGTCCGCGCCGGATCGGCCAGCAGCCGCATGGGGGCCGCGGATCTGCCGCTTGGGGCGTTGGCGAGCGCCAAGATTCTGCATGTCTCGGGCATATCTCAGGCCATTTCCGAATTGGCGGCTGATGCGGTGTTTGCCGCGATCCGGCATGTGCGTGATGCGGGTGGACGCGTGTCCTATGACACCAATCTGCGTCTGAAACTGTGGCCGCTGGACCGTGCCCGTGCGGTGATCCATGCGGCTGTGGCGATGTGCGATATCGTGTTGCCGGGATACGATGATGCGGTCGAGCTGTGCCAGCGGACGGATCCGGACGCCATTGTGGACTTCTATCTTGGACTGGGGGCAGGGGTGGTGGCGCTGACACTGGGCGAGCGGGGCACGCTGGTTGCCACCGCGCAGGACCGGCGACATGTGCCCGCACTGCCGGTGCGTGCTGTCGACGCGACGGGGGCAGGCGATACGTTCGACGGGGCATTCCTTGCCCGACTGGTGGCGGGTGACGGCCCGTTCGAGGCCGCGCGCTATGCAAATGCTGCCGCGGCGCTGTCCACCCAGGGCTTCGGCGCTGTCGCCCCTATGCCGCGTGCAGATGCGGTCCAGGAGTTTCTGGCCCAGCACCCCGAATGACTGCGGCCTTGGGCGTGTCAGAAGCCCGTTACGTATTCAAACGATGTCTCGACTGCGTGCAGGAACGAAGCGGCGGAGGACCCGGGCGCGATCAGCAGGAATTGGTCCGGGTCAGTGCGCAGAACGACGGTGCCGATATGTTCCAGTACCGTTCGAGCGGCATGTCCCGGACGCAGGCCCGATGGGCCCAGATCCAGCGGGCACAGCCGCTCCATCGCGGCCAGAACGTCTGGCCCTTGTACCTCGACAATGATTGATCCGTCGGACTGGTCTGTCAGATAGGCGACCGCCCCCAGCAAATCGTCCAGTTTCGCATGCGCCGTCCCGTCCTGGTCCGGGGCCAGGATCATGATCTGGTCCGGGGCCAGGCGGAACGCCGTGACATCCCCGTTCGAAGTGGTTTCGGGCACCTGTGGCGTATCCAGGCCCAGCGCGTGTTGTAGTGTGCCTGCAAGGGCCGCGTCTCCACCCTGGGGGATGGCAACGGACACCAGGCCCAGATCGTCGCGTACCGCGATCCGGTTGCCCGCAATCTCGCGCATGTGGCCCGCGTGCGTCTTGTTGGCAATAAGCGAGATCCTAGCCACGCTGACGACTCCCTTCTGGGTCGATATGGTGGGGCGATACAACCCGCGCTTCGTAGTCCTCGCCGCGCAGGGCGTCATAGACCCGGACAACCTCGCCATGGCGGTCCTGACCGCGTTTCAGCAGGCCCAGCCCGATGGAATGGCCCAGTTCCGGCGAGTAGGCGACCGAGGTCATGTATCCCTGATCATTTGCCATGTCTGCGGGATGACCGCGTGTCAGAAGGTGCGCCCCGGCCCTAAGCCCACGGTCCTTGTCCACCGGATGCAGGCCGACCAGCCGCAGGCCGTCCGCGTCGACCATGCCGGGGCGCTGGGACAGGACCGTGCCGGTAGCGTCCTTCTTTTTCGAGACCATGCCGTCCAGCCCCAGCATCAGCGCCGTGGTCTGGCCATTCAACTCGGCCCCGGCCACGTGGCCTTTTTCCACCCGCATGACACCCAGCGCCTCGGTCCCGTAGGGCACGACATCCAGATCAGCGCCGACCTCCATGAACGCGCGGATCATCGCATCGCCATAACGGGTGGGCACCGCAATTTCGTAGGCCAACTCGCCCGAGAACGAGATCCGGAACAGCCGCGCGGGCGTACCGCCGAACACCGTGCAGTCAGTGCAGGCCATGAACGGGAACCCGTCATTCGAGACGTCGAGGTCGTCGACGATCCTGCCGATCAACGTGCGGCTTTTGGGTCCGGCGACCGAGAACTGGGCCCAGGCGTCCGTGGTCGAGATCAGGTGCACGTCCATCCCAGGCCACAGGCATTGCCGCGCAAACTCCAGCTCGCGAAATACCAGGCCCGCATTGGCGGTGGTCGTGGTCATCACGAAATGCGTCTCGGACAGACGCGCGCACGTGCCGTCGTCATAGACGAACCCGTCCTCGCGCAGCATCAGACCATAGCGGACCTTGCCCACGGGCAGTTTAAGGAACGGATTGGAGTAGACGCGGTTCAGAAACGCGGCCGCATCACGACCCTGGATGTCGATCTTGCCCAGGGTCGAGACGTCGCAGACGCCGACCCCGCTGCGCGTCATCCGGACCTCGCGGTCACCGCTGTCGCGCCAGCCTGCCTCGCCCGGGCGCTCGAACCATTGCGCGCGCAGCCACTGGCCGGTCTCGACAAAGTCCGCGCCGTTTTCTTCCGCCCAGCGGTGGCTGGGGGTCAGCCGCGTCGGGCGAAAGTCCTTGCCTCGGGCGCGGCCCGCAAAGGCGCCGATGGGCACGGGCGTATAGGGTGGGCGAAAGATCGTGGTGCCGGTTTCGGGGATGGTTTTGCCGGACGCCTCGGCCAGGATCGCCAGGCCCAGCACATTGGCGGTCTTGCCCTGATCGGTCGCCATGCCCAGCGTTGTGTAACGTTTGAGATGCTCGACCGACCGGAACCCTTCGGCCCGCGACTGGCGCACATCCTTGACCGTGACGTCGTTTTGCAGGTCGACCCAGGCGCGAGGCTTGCTGTCGGCGACGTGCCAGAATGGGGTGATCCTATAACTCTCGTCATCGGCAACAGGGGCTGGGGGCAGTGCGTCCGATTTGCCCAAGTCTGCAGCCAGGGTGGCCGCTGCTTGGTGGCCGTCCCGCAAGGCGGCGCCCAGGGTTAGGGTCCCGTTCGCCGCACCTGCCACGGACATGCCCTGAGGCAAGTCATCGCCGGGGACAAAGCCCGCGATGTCATCGCGCCAACGCGGTCGGCCGCGCTGGTGGCAGGTCAAATGCACGTTGGGTGACCAGCCACCCGCAACTGCCAGGCAGTCCGCCTCGATCCGGATATCGTGATCCAGTATCACGCCTTTCAGGCCCTTGCGGCCGCGCGTGTCGATGATCCGGCGCCCCCGGTCTACCCGAACGCCCGCCAACTCGTGCGTACAATCGGCGCGGGCGTCGACAACCGCCGAGACCTCGACCCCTTTCGCCAGCAGATCGCGGGCCGTGTTCCAGCCATCGTCATTGTTGGTGAACACGGCCACCTTGCGCCCGGGTGCCACCCCGTAGCGGTTGGCATATGTGCGCACGGCGCCTGCCAGCATCACACCGGGGCGGTCGTTGTTGCCGAACGCAATAGATCGTTCGGTCGCACCAGCGCACAGCAACGCGCGCTTTGCATAGACGCGCCAATGCACCGCGCGCGGTTTGCCGTCCGAGGTGGGCAGGTGGTCGGTCTTGCGTTCAAGCGCGCCGTAAACCCCGTGGTCGAACGCGCCATGAATGGTGGTCCGCGACATCACACGGACATGGTCCATGTCCGACAACTCTGCCGCCGCCGCCGCTGCCCAAACGGCGCCGGGCTGGCCGTCGACCTCGCAGGTTTCGGCATTCAACCGACCGCCGGGCAGAAAATCCTCGTCCGCCAGGATCACCTGCAACCCTGCACGGCCCGCCGCCAGTGCTGCGGCCAGACCCGCCGGTCCGGCCCCAATCACCAACAGATCGCAGTGTAGGAACCCATGGTCATAGACATCGCCATCCGGCTGTCCGGACAGTCGACCCAACCCGGCGCTGGCGCGGATGATGGGCTCGTAGATCTTTTCCCAGAACGCTTGGGGCCACATGAACGTTTTGTAGTAGAAGCCCGCGCCCAGGAACGGCCACAGCAGATCATTGGTTGCCATCAGGTCCCATTCCAGCGGGCCACGGTGGTTTTGGCTGGTGGCGTAGAGCCCGTCGAAAAGCTCGACAGTGGTTGCTCGTGTATTCGGCTCTTGCAGTGCGCCCTTGCGCAACTGGACCAGGGCGTTTGGCTCCTCGGGTCCGGCCGAGAAGATCCCGCGGGGGCGGTGATACTTGAACGACCGGCCGACCAGTCGCACCCCGTTCGCCAGCAGGGCCGAGGCCAGCGTGTCGCCCGGATGGCCGCGCAGCCAGCGCTCGTTCCACTGGAACTTGACCTCGCGCGACCGGTCGATCAGACCGTCGCCGATCCGCATGTCCTGGCTCATGTCGTGCGTCCCCGTGCCAGGGCCACATCGCGAGCCAGTTCGACCTTTACGACCTCGTGAGTCAGGGTGTTGCGGGTAACGACCAGCCAGGACCGGTCGCCATGTTCGTGATACCACAATTCGCGATATTCGCCCGCCGGGTTCTCGCGAAGGTGAAGATAGGTGTCAAAAGCAGACGTCGCACCGTCCGCCATGCCGTCGGGACGGTCGATCAGGCTGGCGTCGCCCTTGACGATGAACTCGCTGGCATCACGTGGGCCCAGCAGGGGGTGGTCAATGATCATGGATCGCCCCTTTAGTGCAGATTCGGTTGGGCGCCCGCGCCCTTTTCGTCGATGGGTATGCCCCGTGTAAACCGGTCCAGACGCATATGCGTAGCCACCGGATGCGGTTCGTTCTTGGCCAGCAGATGCGCATAGCAGTAACCACTTGCCGGCGTGGCCTTGAACCCGCCATAGCACCAGCCGCCGTTGAAATAGAGCCCGTCGATATGGGTCTTGTCGATGAACGGGGTGCCATCCATGGACATGTCCATCACCCCGCCCCAGCTGCGCAACAGGCGCGACCGGCCCAGAAACGGCAGGAAGGCCATCATGTCTTCGGCGACGTGTTCGATCACCGGCATGTTTCCACGCTGCGCGTAGGTGTTGTATTTGTCGATGTCGCCGCCGAAGACCAGCCCGCCCTTGTCGGACTGGCTGATATAGAGGTGCCCCGCGCCAAAGGTGACAACGCCGGGGATCGTCGGCTTCAGCCCTTCGC
>CAYWND010000087.1:0-8816 GCA_964459085.1 uncultured Oceanibium sp.
GAAACGATATTAGAGAAACCGCTGATCAGTGGCCCAACAACAGGGGGCTAGACACGAAAGGCACCGACGGAGGAGGCCTCGACCGGCGTGAAGAAGCCTGTGTACATTCCCCCTATGGTGATCGTTACCACGGCAATAAAGGGTAGCGCGGCCAAGAGCGCATCGCGCCGCTCGGGCCAGGCGGCTTTCTCGCCCGGCGGACCGGCCTCGGGCTTGCGCAGAACGGTAAAGTATATCGCGCCTATAAAGAGCAGCGTCATCAGAATGCCCGGGATCACACCGGCCATGAACAAACGACCAATGGATTGCTCGGTCAGCACGGCGTAGATGATCATGCCACCCGACGGCGGGATCAGGAAACCCAGTGTGCCGCCGGCCGCGACTGATCCGGTGGCCAAGCTATCTGAGTAATCGAACTTCTTCATCTCAGGGAGCGCCACGCGCCCCATTGTGATCGCCGCCGCTAGCGAAGAGCCCGAGAGGGCCGCAAAACCCGCACAAGCCGCGATCGTGGCCGAGGCCAGCCCGCCCTTCAGATGCCCCATCCAGCGATAGGCTGCTGCGAACAAATCCGCGGACATGCCAGACACCCCCGCCAGATTACCCATCAGCACGAACATCGGTATGACCAGCAGGTTGTAGTTTGAGGCGGCCTCAAAAGTTTCGCCCGAGAGGTTCGACATTGCTGTCTTGATCCCACGCGCCCAGGCTTGATCCGAAGCCATCCCGAGCAGCAAGAACCGGTTTGCGGTGGCAAGAATCGTGCCGACAACACCGACCAGGATCATCGACAGTGCGACGGGCACACGCAGCGCCAACAAAGCAAACAACCCAAGAAGGCCCAAAATACCCAGAGTTGTCATACTGATCATGGTCCATCCCCCAATGGGATTTGCTTGATCTCTCCGGTGCGCGACAGCTGGAGTGCGTCAGACAAGCAGACCATCGCATAGACCGCGATGCAGATGGCCAGCAGGTAATAGAAGGGCTCGTAAGAAATCAGCAGCTGCTGCGTCGTTTCTCCGAACTTGGTGGCATTTTGACCGGCCACGACCAGTTCCCATGCCATAAGCAGCATCAGTGCGCCGCAGACGACACGCACCGCGAAAAGAGACCATCTGGCAAAACTCGGAGACATGCGGGATTCGAGGATCTCAATTTCGATATGCGCACCGACCCGGCCGCCGAACGGAATGGCAATGGCCACGAGGATCACCAGCGACAGGATCATCAGATCCTCAGCGCCCCGGATCGGCGCGTTCATCAGCTTGCGCATCACAAGGACGTTGATGGTCCCAAAGATCGTCATAAAGGCGAGCATCGTGCCGCCTATCAGCAGCGCAGCCCAGATCAGCACCTGATCCAATACGGACAGAAAGCCAGAGCGCAACATTGCACGGTTCCTTGGAAAATCAGGATGTTTGGGACGGCCTTCCGGTCGCCCCAGGGAGGTTACTGATTGATTGCCTCGTAGACCGCGCGAGCATCCGTGATGCCGCGCGACTCGTATTCGGCAAAGATCACCTCAAGTCCTTCGGCAACGGCCGCGTCCATCTTGGCGCGCTCTTCCGCGCTGACTTCAACCAGATTGACCTTGGCCATCTGGTCGGCGCTTTGCATCATCTCAAGTGATTTTGCATCCGCCCCGTCAAAGCTGGCCGCGCCTTGCAGCGAAAACGTCTCGCCCGCAAGATCGTCAATGATCGCACGATGCTCATCGCTCAGCCCCATGTAGCGCTCTTTGTTCATCGCCACAAAGAACACAGCGTGTTGCACCGGCACATTGGTCACAAGATGCGTACTGACATCCCAGAAGTTCCAGGGCGGCGTGATGTTGTTGTATGTCGCAGTCGTCGCGTCAATCGTTCCAGTTGAAAGGCCGGTATACATCTCGGTCACAGGCATCTGGACCGGCGTCCCACCAAGCGCCTCGACAATCGGGGTCGTCATGGCGGCGTACGGGACCATCTTTTTGCCCTGCAGGTTGTCGAGCGTGGACACATCGCTTGTGGCTGCCCAGATGTTTCCTGCGGTCGTGAAAATCCCGAGCAGCTTCACATCTTCGTATTCGTCGGCAAGGTGCTCGTCATAGACTGCCAGCAGACGCTCGGTTGCCTCGCGTGCGTTTGTTGCTTTGCCTGGAGGAATGATCAGCATCGACTTGGGGAAGATGGCAGGCGTATAGGCCTGAAGACCAAAAGTGATGTCGGCCACGCCCTCAACTGCGCGCTTGTACTGTTGCACCGGACCCGCGCCCAACTGGCCTGCGGGATAGACCTTCACTGTCAGCGAACCACCGGATCTTTCGGACACTTCCTCGGCAAACCACTTGAACAGCACGGCATTGGTGTGGTGCTGCGGCGGCACGAAATTTGCGACCGACAACTCTTCTGCGGAGCTCTTCAAAGGCAGCATCGACGCAATCGCTAAAGCAGCCACCCCCATCACTGATGTCAGTTTCATGAGTTCCTCCCAAATTAGCCTTTGCACCGTAGGGAAGTCTTGACATCTAATAAATCGATGGCTTTCGATAAGAGTTATGAAAGTTTTCGATTTCCAACGGCTGGACGGACAGCTTTTACGCACATTCCTTATGATATTGGAGGAATCGTCCGTCTCGGTGGCGGCAGAACGGCTCGGCGTCACACAGTCGACCGTCAGCCATGCCCTCAATAGGTTGCGTGCAATCCTGGGCGACCCGCTCTTTGTCCGCTCGGGTCAGGGCCTGACGCCAACCGAGACGGCTCTCGCCCTGAAAGCCCCCGTTCTCGATGTCCTTGACCGATTGCAATCGTTGACCGACCTTCGGCCTTTTGATCCGAGGTCAGAGAAGATGCAATTCATCGTTGCAGCCAACGACATGCAGCGGGACCTCATCTTTCCAAGGCTGTTGCACGAGGCTTGGGCCGACGCAATTGATCTGACGATGGAACTGCGTCCGTCTGGGGTGCCGAGCGTCGGACTTCTCAGGGATGCGCGGTGCGATCTGATCCTAACGCCCTTGCCACCAGACGCACCTGATCTGATGCAGCGCAAACTCTTCACCGGAGAGATGAAGGTCTTTTACGACGCAAACGAACGCACGCCACCCGAAACACTGGATGACTACATTCAGGCAGAGCATGTAAGAGTTTACTTTGCGCTTGGCGGGTCAGCAGAGGCAGTCATTGTCGCCCCAGATCTGCCGTCGCTGCCAAAGGCGAAGGTCTCTGTCTCGAATTTCGCGGGCATTCCGCCATTCCTTCTGGGGACCAAACTGATCACCACGCAGTTCGAATATATGGCGAAGACGTCGCTCAGCCCGCTGGCGATGGCGGACCTGCCCTTTGAGGCAGAGACAATCAGTATCTACATGGTTTGGCACCAGCGCTCGACAAACGACCCTGCCCATAAGTGGCTTCGCGACCGCATACAGAGCATCAGCCGCGATCTACAGTTTTGATCACGGGGCTTTGGCTGTGCAGAGCGGCGCGCAAGCAGTCCGACAACACACTGCGTTCCATGCTTATTTGAGCGGACCGCGACACACTTATGCCGACCGGTCCGGAGAGAAGCGGCGACGCCAGATCAACGGCCTGCAAAGTGCCGTTCTCCAGCTCATCGGCAACCACACTGCGGGAAATGAACCAAAGGGCATCCGATCGGGCGACAATCTTTCGACCGACCGGCAGTGCGACCGTTTCGATCGCCCCGCGCAACTCCGGAAGGCCAATGCTAGACAGATAACGGTTCACTGTTCGCGCTATAACCGCGCCCGACGGCGGCATCACCAAGGGAAACTCCGTCAACACAACTTCCGGCGACGGTTCTGTCAGGATGGGATGGCCAGGTCTGGCTACAAGGGCGACATCTTCAATGTAGAGTTGCTGGAAAGAGACCCCTGAAGCAACCTCGCCCTCCGGCATCCGGCCCACAACAACGTCTAGTTGGCCGTCACGGAGTTGATTGAACAAAAGCCAATTCGGACCGGTCAGAATATGGAGGCGAACGCTGGGCAACTCATTCTGGAACATGAGTGCGGCGCGCGGGAGCAGATCGGTCGCCGCAGTCGGCAGAACTCCGACGGACAAACGCGCTGTAACTTCGCCTTCGGCATCTAAACGCCGTTTCCCACGCATCAGTTCAACAATGGATGCGCTTGCATGACTTTGGAATACCCGACCAGCTTCGTTCAATCTCAGCCTACGCCCGACCCTGTCAAAGAGCGGTGTCGCCAGCATCTGTTCGAGCTCTTTCAGGCTCCGGGACACCGCAGGTTGGGTGATGTTGAGACGGTCGGCCGCCACTGAAACGCTCTCGGCACGGGCAACTTCCAAAAAGGTCCTGATGTGACGCAGCTTCAGGCGATCATCCCAGTTCATACCAAATATGTTATGTAAAATATGGAAAACATCAATATCCAAAATTGTTTTGTTCATCTACAGCGAGAGAACGCAGGAAAGGAGGGACCGTTGGAGCGGACAAGAGAGACCATCGGCATGGAAACACGGCGGGCCGTTCTGGGTGATGCCCATGTCGACAAGGCCGAAGCCGCGAAGACAGCGTTTGATCGGCCCTTTCAGACGCTCATCACCGAAGGTGCTTGGGGAACGGTCTGGGCGGACGACAGCATCAGTCTTCGCGAGAGGTCCATGCTGACGCTCGCGCTTCTTGCTGCAACCGGCAACTTTGAAGAAATCCCCATGCACATCCGCGCAACTGCGAACACTGGCGCAAGCAAAGAGGACATCATGCAGGCGTTTTTACATGTGGCCATCTACGCAGGCGTCCCGAAGGCAAATCACGCCATCAAACTGGCCAAATCGACGTTCGACCACATGAAGGAGGAGACATGACCCAGCCCGGAGAATTCTACCAGCGAGACAGGACCGTTCATCCTCCGGCGTTCACACCCGACTACAAAACATCGGTCGCGCGCAGCCCGCGTAATTCACTCATCTCATTGCAAAATTCAGTCAGCGAGATCACTGGGCCCGTCTTTGGGCACAACGACGTAGACCCAGGCGACAACGACCTGCTCACGAACTACGCCAAAGCGGGAGAAAGCCCTATTGGCGAGCGCATCATCCTGCATGGGCGCGTGCTGGACGAAAACGCGCGCCCCGTCCCGAACACGCTCGTCGAAATCTGGCAGGCCAATGCAGGCGGACGATATCGCCACAAGAAAGACACGTACCTTGCCCCGATCGATCCGAATTTCGGCGGTTGTGGACGCACGATCAGCGACGAGGACGGTTACTTCTATTTCCGAACGGTCAAGCCCGGGGCCTATCCCTGGCGCAACACGGTGAACAACTGGCGCCCGGCCCACATTCACGTATCTGTCTTTGGGTCAGCCTTCATCCAGCGCTTGATCACGCAATGCTATTTTGAGGGCGATCCCTTTATTCCGATCTGTCCCATCGTGCAAACCATTCCCGACCCCGACGCAATCGAGCAATTGACCGCAAAACTGGATCTGAATGCGACCATACCGCTCGATACGGTCGCGTACAAATTTGACATCGTGTTGCGTGGTCGCCGCTCGACGCTCTTCGAGAACCGTTTGGAGGGGAACTGATGGCCAAGGAACTCGCGTATCTCAAAGAATCCGCCTCACAAACTGCCGGACCGTATGTTCACATCGGGCTGGCACCGGGGGCAGCAGGGTTCGAGATCTACCGCCAAGAACTCGGCCACGACATCGCAGGCCCAAACGCAGTCGGAGAACGTGTCCGCGTCGAAGGCGTGGTCATCGATGGCATGGGTGCACCGATAAAAGACGTACTTCTGGAAGTCTGGCAGGCCAACGCCGATGGCCACTACGCACATCCGGAAGGGGGTGGTCCGGTCGAAGACGGCTTTCGCGGTTGGGGCCGGGTTATCACGGATTTCGATACCGGAGAATGGAGCTTTGAAACGGTAAAGCCCGGCAAGACCCGCGGTCGAGATACGGGTATTCAGGCACCACATATCAATATTTGGCTTGTCTCACGCGGCATCAACATCGGGCTGAACACGCGGATGTACTTTGCCGACGAGGTGCAGGCGAACGCAGCCGACCCGGTGCTCAACCTGATCGAATGGGAGAACCGGCGTGGGACACTGATTGCCAAGCGTTCTGACGATGGTGACCTGCCGACCTATCGGTTTGAGATCAGGTTACAGGGCGACAGTGAAACGGTGTTCTTTGACATCTGAGCCATGCGTCATCTGTACGGCGATAACAGGATCGCGACCGACCAAGGCCAACAAACCGCCAGTGCCCATAACACTCGACGAATAGGTCGAGAGCACGCAGGCGGCGTTCGGGGCCGGCGCGTCGATTGTCCACGCGCATGTCCCCAACGATAACGAAGGGCCATCGTCTGACCCCGATAGATTTGCGCGTTTGCACGAGGGGTTGAGAAGGCACTTGCGGCCTTGCCGGGCCTGGGCAAGACCGCTTCAAGATTGCCTCGTCAGCGCGCGGAGTTGTCGCCGGTCCGGTGCCCCTTTTACAGTCGTCCAAGCACGGATGCTCTCGATCCGCCCTCTGACACGGGCTCCCGTCCCGATCTTGTCCTGCCAGATTGGGTCCAGCACCCTCAGCACGACTCGCACGGCGATCTCCGTGACCTGTATCGGTCCGAGGATCGGCCCTGCTTAGACGTCCGGTGTCGAGCGCCAACACGCTCTGCGCTCCGAATTTCCCAACTCGACCAGTTACGCCTCGAGGACAGGTGCCTGGGCCTCCGAGAACGTCATTCCGCGCTCTTTCCGGGCTCTGTTCGGATCGCGCCCCGCTTTCGCCTCGGCTCTGAGCGTCTGCGCCCGCCCTCGAGCCTCGGCAATTGTTCTTGCTCAATGTGCCGAAGGTCCGCCATCGGCCCTTTGCAGGTATTTCGCATGGGCATCGAATACGGCGGTTGCTGCAGTGCTCGGGGTCTCGCTGCAGGCGCCAAACCGCTTTACCAGGTATCGCGGCCCGGGTGCGCCGCAGTCCCCCGTCAACCCTTCGTGATCTTTTGAGTTGGTGGCATCGGATGGCAGCAGGTGTTCAGAACGCCGGTTTCAGATACTCGTTTGGGTACATGCGTCTCACCGTTCGCCAAATGCTGAGGAGAACGAGCGTTCAATCGGCTTTAGAATATAGGCAAGCATCGATCGCTCTCGGGTGACAACCTCGGCCGTTAGCGCCATTCCCGCGCTCAATCGGTCTTCAAGCATTTTGAAAGATATTCCGTCTTCGTTCAGGGTCACCGTCGCGCGGAAAAAGTCCTCTCCAAGGTCACGATCAAACACCCGATTCGGCGAAATGCTTCTGATCTGTCCGATAAGAGGCTGTGTTGACCGCGCGTCGAACGTTTCGAGTCGCATTTTGACGGTCATACCGGTCGAGATGTGCCCGATATCCCGTGTCGGCAGGCGCAGAACGGCAACCAACGCTTCGCCGGTCGGCAGAAGTTCGAACAAGGTTTCTCCGCGCTCGATAACTTCGCCTTTGTTCGGGTAGCCGACCGAGTGGATGCGACCGTCGGTCGGTGCCACAATCTCAAGGGCCGCCGCCCTCTGATCCAGCGTACGCCGCTCGGTTTCTTTGAGAACAAGCTGTTTCTCGAGTTCGAATTTGTGCTCCACATGTTTTTCCTTCAGGTCAAGCCGATCCTGAATCAGCTTTGCCCTGAGTTTGGCAATCTCTTTTTCGGTGGACGAAAGGTTAAGCTCCAGGGCGTGGATTTGATCATCAATTGCCGACAGCGCGTCTTTGCTGGCGTTGAATTGCGCCCGGGTGCTGAGGCCTTTCTCCAAAAGGCTCTCGGTCTCTAGAACCAGTGCGGACTTCTCGGCCTTCCTGGCGCGCAGCCGCGAAAGCGCGGACATTTGACTTTTCGCTTCGATAGACAATCTGTTGATGGTGTCGCGATCACTGTCTTGCTGCGCCTCGAACGCGATCAGCGTCGACATGGCGTAGGACAGATCGGCGGTGTCGCCAGCCGCATGCAACTGATCGGACGAAACACTGTTCAACCCATCAAGTATGAACGCATGATTGCGCTGTTGTTCGCGCAAGGCGTCCAACTCCGCTGTGAGTGCGAGCATCTGACGCGACAGCTCCGTAGAGGCAAGCGTTGCCAGAACCTGTCCGCCAGTGACCAGATCACCCTCGCGCGCGTTAACCGAGACGACGGTGCCAACTTCCGGAGCTTCGATCTGCTGAAAATCGTCTGTTGGCGTAATCTCACCGGGCGCACGCGTCACCTCGGGAACAACGGTCCGAGCCGCGATCAAAATGGCAAACCCGATGAACAGGGTCAGGCTACCTACGATCATGCCTGCGACAAAGGGAGGTCGATTCCGCGACCGCAAATCGGTCTTGCGAAAAACACCAATGCTTTTGCGGTTTGGGCGCATGAACATGGGTTTAGCTCCGGTTTCTCGCCAGAATGGCATTGACTTTTCTCAAACCGCTCGGCCCGCGATCGTCGACGACAACCTGTCCTTGCTGCATGAAGACAAAACGGTCGGCCAACGGCATCAGATCTTCGTCATTGGTCGCGAGAACTACCGTTTTTCCGGCGGCATGCAGCTCGCGAAGACAGGTTTTCAGCGCGGATTGCCGCCGTTTGTCGAGGCCCACACTCGGGTTGTTGAACATGTACAGCGACGACTCGCGCGAGAAGCTGCGCGCAAGGGCGAGGGCCCGCAGGGTCGAATCTGACATGGATGCGCGGAATGCCTCGGACAGACGCGTATGGATCCCATTCTCCATGGCATCAAGTTCGCGCTGTAATCCCATCTTCAGAATGGCTTCGGTTGCCTCTTCTTCAGTGATGTCCGGTGCGGCAAGACGAAAA
>CAYWND010000088.1:0-4112 GCA_964459085.1 uncultured Oceanibium sp.
AACGCCGCCGAGTGATCGATGTACTCCGGAGAGACGTCGATCGCGCCGGATTCGGCGTAGCTTCCGCCTGTTGCCGTGTTCAGCATCTCCGCGGTCAACTTGCTTGCGGCACTGACCCGGGCGTAGTGCTTCTGGCTCTGTGGTCCTTCGTCTGAAAACTGGTACTCCGGCCGGATCGGTCGGCCTAACCAGTCTTCGTTGACTGCCATCTCCACCATTGGATCAAGCATCGTCGGTGTGGCGGCTGACAGGAAGTCCTTGCCCTGGATGGGCGAAAACGCGTTGAGCACTGCAACCCCGATGTTGCCAAGGGCACCACCCAATGTCTCCTTTCCGCGCGCAACACGGCTTGCCTGCGTCCCGATATACGGGAACACGTTGTAGCCGTAGGGCAGCCAGATCGTTGCCGCGTCACCAGCTTCAGGCCCAAGCATCACGACCAGGTTCAACTGGCGTTTCCATTCGGGGATCTTGTCATAGGCCAATTCCCCGTCCTCGTCTTCCTCAGACCAGTAGGCATTCATCATGTCGAGGATCGCGCCACCCATGATCATTCCGAAGACGATCTTGCGCACCGCCTTGGATTTCATGGACTTCAAGAGGATGTGCGACCCTTGGATGCCAGCGTTGGCAAAGGGATAAAGCGCATTGATCGTCGCGCCCCACTCCCCGCGCCGGTTGAAGTTCACCGTCAGGTTCTTGGAAAGCGATGCGGCCTCGGATTCGGTCCAGCCTCGCTTGCGCGCCTCGACATAGGCGGCCAGGCGTACAGCGTTATCGACGGACAAGTTGACCCGCTCGATGAAGCTGAGCACCGGGTTATCCCGAGTGGAGAACCGCGCGAACTTCGAAACACGCATGAGGGGTGAACCGCCTACCAGGCCAACACGCTTCTTGAGGTCCACCGCACCGCTTTCGGGATCTTCAAGACGCCAGAAGGCGATCTTGCCCCCAGTCTCGGAGAACTCATTGTAGTATTTCGTCCACTCTCCATCCGTCTTGCCGAGCTGGCCGCGATAAGCACCGACAAAGGCCCGTATCCAGTTTTTGCGGACGGTGTTCATGATCTTGCCCGCTTCTTCGCTCTTAGCGCGCATGTTGACACTTGCCGTGATTGCGTCCCGGAAGCCGTTCCGCACCACAAACTCCGGGTCCATCATCGTGTTGATGGCCGAGAAATATCGGGACAGGACGCTCATAAATCGGATGAACACGCCCATCTGCTCGACACCGACATTCGTTGCGGCTTTCGCAAGGCGCGGATCATGGAAGATGATCCGATGTTCTTCGCCATCGACCTTCACCGCCATCTCGTTCGGTGCTTGAATGAGCGAGATCGGGTTGAGGCTCATGGTCTCGACAAGCCCGGTTGTCGCATTGAATACCCGTACCGTCTCGACCTTCTTGACCGTCCACAGTTCCTTGGAAGGGATATCCTTTGCCAGCCGGTAGAAGTGCTGCCCGACCCGGTTCTTCTCCGTGCGGATCGCAACCTCCTGAGCCTGAGTGATGGCAGCCACCAGAGGATTGAACGCCTCTGACGTGCGGCCCATAGCCCTCTTCGTTTCCTGCCCTCGCACGTTGTAGCCGCGGCCTACACCGCTGACATCGAGCGCTGCATCGCTGTGCTCGGTCTCCGCCCAGCCCTTGAGCGGGACATAGTGCTTGTAGGCTTGTGCCCACGCCTGCGCCTCGATCTCCGTCATCAGGCCATGATCCAGGCGCTCGTTGATCGCCCAGTCGCGCAACTTGTCGATCAGGCGGCCAACCTCCTTGTAGCTTTCTGCATCGGGCCCGTTGGCCGCTTCGTCGAGAATGGCCTGTGCTTCGGCTGTCGACATGCCCGATCCGCCGTCTTCGAGCGAAAGGTTGATATTGGCGATGTGCTGGTTTCTCTCCCCCGCATGGCGCGCATAGAGCCACTGGCCGACGCTTTCTGTCGTCATGCCTTCCGACTTGGAAATCAGATCGATGATCGGCTTGGTGTAGTCCTCATCGATCCGGAAGAGCTTGTGACCAGCCCGGCCGGAATAGGTTTCCTCGGCCAGGTATGCGTTGAGTTCCTCCGGCAGTGTTCGGCCATAGGCCTTCTCGATGGCCTGTTGCGCCCTGAGAACCGGGAGAAACTTGTCCTGGATTTTCTGGCGTGCTGCATCAACGCGATCGCCCAAAGCGCCGCGCCCTGCCCTGGCACGCGCTATGACGCCGCCGGTCTCGCCCTTGATGCTCTCCCAGATGCGCCGATCAGGCAGGAACACAGCCCCCGTGGTCCCTGCGGCGGTGTTCGGGCGCTGATACCGAGCGCGATACCCCATCGTCGGCTCATTGGTTCGCGCACCTACATCACCGGACAGGGCCAGCGCAAAGACATCTGAGGCGTCGGGCATACCTCGCAATGCAGCCCGCACAGCCCGCAGGACTCGCGCGATCTTGTTGAACGCTGTCCGGATCGATGACTGTGCGGGCGCAGCCTTTTTTGTCGCAGCATCCGCAAAGGCTTCTGCAATCGCCTCTTCAAGCTGTTCCTCGTAGGTGAAGTCCCAGTACCGATTGGCGATATCGTACTGCTGCATCCACTTGCGTTCAGCCATCGCCTCGAGGGCCGCCCACTCGCGATCGCTGAACAGGTTCATGAACCGCATCGCATGGATCGCCTCGTGATGGAGGGTTTTCATGTCGTTCTGGGACGCCCCGATGATGATCTGGCGCATACCGCGCTGATCGCCGAGAAAGCCACCCTGGTCGCGAATGGTGTCGTCAAAGACCAGATCAACCCGCTTCAGGTTCAGGCGATCGAGTTCGCGCCGTAGAGCGCCCTTGCGGTTCATGAGTGCCACGAAGTCGGTGGGCACAGTCGGCCTCTGATGCTTCATGGACGTGACGTTCACGATGTTCTTGCCCGCCATGTAGCGCTCAAGGAACGCCTCTCCGGACGCCCCAGTCGGCACGAATCCACGGGATTTGTAGTTGATCCGTTCGAGTTGCAGCCCCATGCGAGCCAGCGGGCTACCCGCGCGCAACGCCTCATACTGGTTCTTCGGGTTCAACTCGATCCGCAACTCTCCACCAACACGCCGCCGTTCAAGCCGGTCACCGTTTGACAGGAAGATGCTGTTGCCGGACATGACGCTCGTGATCATCTCTTCCGGTCTCAATTCGATGGTCTGGCCGGTGACGCCCAGACGCTCCAGCGTGCGCTCCAATTCAAAATCCGGAATGACCCGGCCCAGAAGCGAACGCCCATCATCGAGCGTGATCCGGCGGATGGTCGGTGACGACGCCGGCAGCCGGTCATAGACAGGCAACAGCGCGCCGGTGATCATGTGCATGGTTTCCGTGCGGAACTCCGGCAACTCTTCGGTCTGTTGCTTCCACTTGGCGGAAACCTGGTCCTCTTCGATTGCCTCGAACTTGAACCGATAGTCGTGGCTGTCGATGTACTCGGTGCCGCCTGGCCCATCCTTGCGATAGGTCGGGATCACTTCGCCCTTGTCGTTGGTCCGAGATGCACCCGCCCGGAACGCGAAGACCTCGCCAGTGTCCCGGTGCTGCTTGAACCTCACACTCTTGTATCGGGTGAAGTTTTCAAGCGGCTGGGGATTGTTCCGGAACCGGACCTTCACAACGCTGTAGTCGGTATGAGCCCCGGTGCGCTCATCCTTGTAGGCTGTGGTCGCGTAGTCCTCGACCGCGCCGTCATGGATCACTGTGTCCACGCCCATCGTGTACTCGCCGCGCCCGATGGCATCCTCGATCGCGGACTCCATCCGCTCCACGAATGCGTCAAAGAGCAGGTTCTGCTTGTCGATCGACACGTTCAGAAGACGGTTGAGAAACTGGGACACTGGCGGAACTTTGGACATGGAAAACCCGCTTTCCGTGAACAGGTTCAGACCCAACTCCGCCTCGACTTCAGCCAAGGTGAAGCCCTCAAAGTCATTCCTCGCGATGTCCTGAAACAGCGAGATCAGCGCGAGATCCGCGTACATGTTCTCAAGGTTGTCCGCGGCAGAGAACATCGACGAACTCGACGCGTCCTTCTGGCCCTTGGTCAGGGCGCCCAGTTGCTCCAGACGCCGTGCGATCGAAGACGTGAACCGCTTGTGCCCGGC
>CAYWND010000088.1:4212-8813 GCA_964459085.1 uncultured Oceanibium sp.
TTCTTCTTGATGAAGCGCTGGCTGCGTCCGGTGACCTCTGCCACGTTCTCGGCCCCAAAGGTTTCGATCAGCATATCCAGTGGGTTGCCGGGTAGTTGCATCGCGCCGAGATTGTCCAGAAGCGTGTCGCGGATATCAACCGCCTCGGCATTCATGATCGGATTGCCCTTGCTGTCAGTGGCCATCCGCGTGCGCGTATTCCCGTTCTCATCCTCGTATTCCTCGAACTGGTAGACCGGGAAAGAGTTCTCCACGTACTGCATCAGGATATCGCGCGGGGTGATATCGATGTCCTCGAGGGATTGGTCTTCATCGAGCCCCGCGACAGCCCGGGCCGTCGCCGCTTCATTGGTGTTGACGATCTGCACGACCGGAGAAAGGCCGTCTTTCAGGTCTTTCTTGATCGCCTTGAGCACAGACGGCATTTGCATCGAGGTCAGCACCTGGCTGAAGAACCGCTGGTGAGCGCCCCAGAACGCGCTGAGGGCCGAGCCGCGCTGATTGCCGCCACCCTCCGTGTGATCCCTGATGACCTCATTGACGTTCGAAAGCACGCCCTGCCAAGCCTTCGCAGCGTCGTCGTACATCATGCGTTGGACGTCGGTCAGCTCGTGCTCGACCTTGGCGTATTCCACGCCTTCGTAGGACAGGTTCCGGGCCATGTAGATGCCCATCTGCTTCATGTCCCGAGCAACCACTTCCATGGCCGCGATCCCGCCGGAATCGATCTGCTCAACGAAAGAGCCAACATTCGGAAAGGGCGTGCCTTCCCCCCAGAGCCCCAGTCGATCGGCGTATGCAAGGTTCGAGACCTCTGTGGCTGCCGTTGCCGACGCATAGACCACGCGCGCGTCCGGTAGCGCTTCCTGGATATCGAGAACAGCCAAGGCAGTCTTTGATGGCTTCTTGCGCCCGCGCTTGCCTTTGACCTCGATCGCGTTGCCTGCAAGGTGTGCCTCATCGAAGATCAGCGTTCCGTCAAACTCAGGACCGAGCCAATCGACAAGCTGGTCCAGCCGCGATTTCTTGCCTTCTGCTGCACCCTTAGCCAGCGTCGAATAGGTCGTGAACATGACGCCGTTTCCGGCCTTCACATCCTCGCCCGCTTTCACACCGCCCAGATCAGCGATCGGGATGGATTTCAGCCCCAGACGCTTGAACTCGCGCTTAGCCCCGTCAAAGAGCTTCTTGTCCTTCGAAATCAGGACATGCCGTTTCCGGCCCTGTGCCCAGTTGTCAGCGATGATTGCGGCGATCTCCGCCGTTTTCCCGACGCCAGTGCCGTCTCCGATGTAATAGCCCTTGCGGTATGTCCTGCCGTTGCGTTCGCCCGGCAGGAGTTCGCTGTGGGCCTGACCGGCATAGATCACCTGTTCAAGCTGGGCTTCGGAAATAAGCCCCTTGTCCACCATCTTTGCAGGGATCTCCGGGGCGTAGTCGGGCATCGGCGGCTGAACCGTGGCCATGGCCGAGGATTCGACCAACAGCATCGGGTGCTCTTTGGCGCCCTTCACCCGCACGCGAGCGGGCTTGTACTTCGCAAATCCGGTATTGCCCTCTTCTTCGAGGGTTTGGGCTTCTGCCGCCTCTAGCCGAAGAGTTCCGCGTCGGCGGCCAGGGACAGTTCTTCCGCTGCTTCTTCGGGTGTTCCCGTCTGAACGACCGTCTCCAGCGGCAGATCCAGACCCTTCTTCAGAACTTTGACCACCGGTATCGGGCCGTTCTGCTCGTCCATCAGTTGCAGAGTATCCCGAAGCCGCCTGTCCTGCGCGATCTCCGCCCCCAGTATCGCCAGGTTCACCAGTCCGCTCGTCGACGGACCCCCGTCCGGATTGGCCATCTGAAACCGACGCTGCGCCTCGATCTCGATCGGCATCGCCTTTTCCAGATTCCGCTGCGCTTTCAGGCGCTGGTCTTGCTTCAGCATCGTTTCGAACTCCTTCCAGAAGATCGATCAAGGCATCCAGGCTTTCGACCTCGCCAGTGACGGTCTTGGGATCTTTGACCCGATCCACCTTGTCGATCACGATCAGGCGCGTGTCGTAGGTGGTCCCGTACTTGCGATATATCTGCTCGCCTTTGACAACCACATTAGCACGAATATGCCCGGTTTGCTCTATTGCTTCGAAAAATCCCGCCGTGCGCTTGTTTGCAGACGTGAAGGTGTGCCCCGTGATGGCCACCAGACGGCCGCCGGGTTGCAGCAAGCGGTAAGCCTGCATGATGTGCTTGGCCCCCGTTGCGCTCGTGTTCTTGCCGCCACGCGTCCCAGAAGACGAGAACGGCGGGTTCATCACCACGACTTCCGGGCGATTGGGCCAATCTGGGCCGAAGATGTTCGCGATCTGCTCGGCGTTCTCTGTGGTCACACCCTCAAATCCGAGGCTTTCAAGCGCTGGAACGCGACGGCCAGCGATTTCGTTCACAAAGACGCGGGCACCTGCGTTCTTGGCGAATATCGCAATCCCACCGTTCCCTGCACTGGGCTCCAACACCCGGTATCCCTCGCGCGGTCGGGCAACCCAGTTTGCCACGTAGGCATAGGCCGGCGGTGTGGAGAACTGCTGAAATGCGTCCGTCTCCATGTCGCGGCGCGTCTGGGTGGGCAACGCGTTCACCAATTCCGTGAGGCCCTGAACCGCGGCCTTGGCCCCCGGTGTGTCCCTGGTTGGGTCGTATGCCGCTTGCTGCGCGTCCTGGTCGGTAATCGCGAGGTTGACCGCCAACTCTAGCGCCTCATAGGCATCCTTCGGAGAAAACGCCCCCTCGGAAATCGTGCCTCCGAAATCCTCTGCCGCCAACTTCATCAGCGCGGCATTGTCCTTGGGCATGTCGCGCGTGCCAATCAAATCTCGAAGACGCTCGCCCAATGAAACCACCGGAGGCTTGGCATCAGCCGTGTCTTCGCCGGTGACAGTGACAATCTGAACCTTGCCTTCTGAGGCGTCCGCAACCTTCTGAATGTCAGATCGGGTGTCGGTCGGCGCTGCCTCGCCCTCGAACTGCTCCAGAAACGCCTCAGCATCGGCCTGGCGGATGAAATACCCGCCGTTCTTCCGGAAGGTATACTTGTCGATATCCTTCGCCTCGGCGCGATCGATGTCCTTGAGCACGATGCCGGAGAGATCCTTGCCACGCTTGGTCGTATGCTCGACACGTGGCTTGGCCAGCGCGGATTCGATGCGTGACTCAAGATCCCCGTCATTTTCGCTGCTAGGTACGCTTGACGGTTTTTCGTCGGGTTTTCCGTCAGTTGCATCAGCCTCAGTTGTGACACTTCCCCCTTCTGTCACCGTTTCCTCGACACCAAACGCTTTGCGAACCTTGTCCATAGCGCCATCGATTCGGCCAAGAGCTTCGCGCCATGTCGGGAAACTCTCCATCAACGCCTTTGCACCGAAATCGGGATCACCACTTGCGCCGAAATCGTCGCCCAGTTGAACGGTGATCGTTTCGGCGTTCGGTAGTTGCACACGCGCCAAATGAAGCAATCGCGCCTCATTCACTGGGTTCTTCTGCGTGCTGCCGGTGATGTCGTCAGTTGTGACAGGACTATCGAGCCACTCGTCCATTGGGGAGGTGGAGGTTTCGGCTGGGGTTGTGACACTGCCCTGCGCTGTCGCAATTTTTGAGGCACCCACAGGCCCGCCATCTTCAGCCACCGCACGGAGAACCTGTTCAGGCGTGTTGAGCGTTCCGAGGGTCTTGGGCGGCAAGCCTCCGTGCGTGTCGTGATTGGCGAGGCGCTTCAGCTCCAGCGTCCCGTCGTCCATCCGCCGGACGTTGTAGATGTACTCCGACTTCCGCTCTTCATTGCGATGCTTCAGGAATAGGATCTTGCCGTTGCCATGACGGGCAAACTCGAAGCCCGCATCACGAAGAGGCTGCAACTCTGGGGTTTCCTCGTTCCACTTCGCGATATCCTTCTTCGACAAGTTCTGCCGCTCGATCTGCTCTTTGACGGCCTTGAGCACATCAGGAGCATACGCGCCCAAGCCGCCGCGATTTGTGAAGTCGATCGACGTGACATTGCTGTAGTAGGCTTTTCCAATCTCACCTTCGGCACGGCTGCTCATAAGTCCGCCCCGGCCGTCTAGGGCAACCTCATAGGCGTAGAGGTTGTCGCCGAGTTGCAACGCTTTTCCTTCATCCACAGCCTCGCGCGCGGCCTTCCAATCAACATTCTCAGGATCAATTTCAACGCGCTCGCGGTCGAAGAGCTTCGTGCCGAACCGTTTGAGGTTGTCGACAAGAGTGCTGTTGGTCATCGCGTTGAGACCCTTGAAGGCCGCCGCCGTGGCGTTTTTCTTGGTCCCGGTCGTGCCTATGCGGTTCCATTCATCGGAACCTGGTCCTTTGTACTCGGCAAAGAAGACCTTCTTTTTGCCCTCCATCGATGTCCCAATCCGGAACACAGACCCGGCCGCGCCAGCAACTTCCTCACCCTTGTTCAGGCGAGAGATGATCTTCTTTCCCTCGGCAGAGGTCGGGTCAACTTCCTCCGCTTTAAGATTCTCCCCCTCATTTGATGTGGCAGAACTTAAATCGTCCGATGGTCTAGACTTCGCTTTTGGCGGGTCGTTATCAGCGGGTTCTTCGGG
>CAYWND010000089.1:0-8803 GCA_964459085.1 uncultured Oceanibium sp.
GGCCGTAGCTTTTCTTGATCCCTTTCAGGAGAACGTCTGCCATGTCTTGGGCTCCTTAGATTTGCGCGACAGCAAGGCGGCCATCGGCCAGCCGCGTCAGCGGCCGGGGGTCCGAGATGATGCCGGGAAAGCTGCCGTCTGGGGCGTTCTGAACGAAGCCGAGAAGCTTCTTTGTGCCGTCGTCGACGATGCGGCTGGCGCAGGTTGCAGTGTCCAGCATTGGGCCGGGGGCCAGCCGCCAGGGGCCACGGGGGCCATCACCGATCAGGTAATGGTTGCCGGATTGCGGACCGCCGATCAGCTCAATCGCCGCGTCCGACCAAAAACGGTCGCCCGAGCAGAACAGACAGTACCAGGTGCCGCCCCATTCGAACACCTGCGGGACCTCTAGCTCGCCAAAACCACCGGTAAAGACCGGGTCCTGGAGGGTCCAGGTAAACAGATCGGGCGAGGTCGCAAAGCCGATCGCCCCGGCGTCAAGCCTGGCCTCGACCGCCGCATCGCGGGCGGTGAAATACATCAGCCAGCCATCGCCTTCGGGATCGCGAATAACCCAGGGGTCGCGGAAGGCGCGGTCGTGCCAGCGGCCTTCTTCGTACTCTTCATAGCGGGCGTCGCGGTCAAGGATCAGACCGTTGCCGACACGTTGCCAGTTGTGCAGATCCTGCGATACGGCGTGGCCCAATTTTTGATGTTTGCCGTCATCCGCGCGGCTGGTGCCGGTGTAGAACAGGTGCCACTGGCCGTCGTCGCCGCGCACGACCGAACCGGTCCAGGTGGTAAAGTCGTCCCAGGATGGTCCCTCGGCCGGCTGGAAACAGGTGCCAAGATGGTTCCAGTTCACCAGGTCACGGCTGGTTGCGTGGCCGTAGCTGACATTCCAATGGCGCAGGTCCGGGTCGTTTATCGCTTTGGGCGCCTGCAGGTAAAACCCATGCCAGGTGTCGCCGTCGCGGGTATACCAGCTGTCCCAAAGCCACTTGTCATCCAGTGCAAGCATCAGCCTTTGACCCCTGTACTGGCCACCGACGCGATGAAAACGCGCTGAAGCGAGAGATAGAACGCCAGCACCGGGATGGTGATGACAGTCAGGTAGGCCATAACCTCGCCCCATGGAACGTTCAGCTGGTCGGTGAAGTAGCCAAGGCCCACCATCACCGGCCGGATCTCTTCGGCCTGAACCACCATGAGCGGCCAAAGGAACTGGTTATACATAAACAGGAACTTCAGGATCGCAGCCGTCGCAATGACCGGGCCCGACAGGGGCATCACGACGCGTCGGTAGATTGTCCACCAGCTTGCGCCCTCGACCCGCGAGGCCTCGATCAGTTCGCGCGGAAGGTCCTTGAAATACTGCACGAACAGAAAGATCGAGAGGCCGTCCGCGATGAACGGGATGATCTGTACGCGGTACGTGTTTAGCCACCCCCATTCAAAGCCCTCAAGGCCGATCCAGGGAAGTTGCGAGACCATCAGCAGCAGGGGAATGAAAATCGTCTCGTAGGGGATGATCAGGGTAGCAAGCAGGATCGAGAAGATCACCCCCCTGCCAGCCCAGTCGAGGAAAACGAACGAGAATGCCGCCATCGAGCATACAAAAAGGGTAAAGAGCACCGTGACGCCCGTGATCAGGACCGAGTTGAAGACGAACACACCAATGGGCGCACGATCGAACGCATCAGAGTAATTCTGAAACGAGATATCCCCGACCGGCAAGAATGCCCTCAGCGAGTTTGTATCCGACAGCAACTGCTGGTCGGGCTTGAGCGACGACATTGCCATAAAGAGCAGTGGGAAGATGAAGATGACCGCAACCAGCACCAACACCGCATAGCGGGTCCACAGGCGCAGGCCATGATTGTCCGGGGTGACGAGGGCCATCAGGAACGCTCCCTTGTAAGCCAGCGTTGGATCATCGAAATCGTCAGCACGATCAGGAACAGGATGACCGAGATGGTCGACCCGCCCGAGATGTCTTGCTTGCCATAGCCGCGTTCTACGGCCTGGAAGACGAGGACCTGAGTGCTGTCCAGCGGGCCGCCATTGGTCATGACGTCGATCTGCGCATAAAGGGCAAAGGCCTGCATGGTGATGACGATCAGGATCAAAACAGCGGTATTGCGCAGCCCCGGCCAGGTCACATAGCGGAAGGTCTGCCATTTGGACGAGCCCTCGATCTCGGCCGCCTCATAGAGCGTGGGCGAGATCGTCTGCAATCCGGCAAGCCAGATCACCATATGAAAGCCAACGCCCTGCCAGACCGACATCGCCATGATCGACGGCAGCGCGGTCGAGGTCTGGCCCAGCCAATCACGCCCTTCGAAGGCGCCGAATGTCAGCCACCCGAGCAGCGAATTCAGCAGCCCGTCACCCGGCGAGTAAATGAACTTCCAAAGCAGCGAGACCACAACAATCGAGACGACAACAGGCATGAAGTAGATCGCCCGAAAAAGGCTGATACCCCTCAGTTGCTGATTGATCAGAAGCGCAAGCAGCAAGGCCAATCCCGCCTGGATGGGGGCCACGAAAATGACGAAGGTAAAGGTGTTGACCAGTGCCTTCATGAAAACCACGTCCCCTGAAAGAACGACGACGCGATTTTCACCCGATTGCCAGCTGAACCATTCGCGCTTGCCCTGGAGATGGGGGTAGTCAGGGTTGTTGCGCGTGAACTTGCGCAGCCGCGGATACTGGATCTCGCCATCTTCGATGACCGCCTTGCCAGCGTCGTCCCGCTCGGGTTCCAGGGTGAACACGGACAGGCCCAGCAGATCGGAATAGTTCTCGAACCCCACATACTCCGTCGGGTTTGGCGAGGCGAGCCGCTGGTTGGTCAGCGAGAACGCAAAAGCCAGAAAGAACGGCACAATGATGAAGGCGGCGATCAGTCCCGCGCCGGGGATAGCCATCAACCATCCCGCGCGGTTTGACCGCGTCAGTTTCGACGCCATCGGTCAGCTCCTATCAGGGGAATGGGGCCCGACGCCGGCCGGACCCCAGGGGAGGGAGGCGTCAGTGACCGTAGCCGCTGTTGGCCTCGATATCCTCGTTGATCTCGTCCACCGCAGCGTCGAGCGTGTCGGCCACGTCGGCACCATTGGCGATGTCGGCAAGCGCCTTTTCAAAAACTTTCGCCTGAACCAGGTAGCCTGGGGTGACAGGCCGCACCAGCGCCTGAGCCTTGGAGAGATCATAGAAGACTTCCAACGCGCCGCCGGGGGCATAGTTGGCGGTCTCCGCAGCCGCGGTAGACGTCACCGGGATCAGACCCGTGCCGTCCGAAAACGCGGCGAACCAGCGGTCTTGCAGGGCAAACTCGATGAAGGCGCGCGCGCCGTCGGGGTGATCGGATGTGCCAGAGATCCCGAACTGCCAAGAGGCCGCGCCAATTGTCGAGCCATTGCCAAAGTTCGGCGCAGGCAGAAAAAGCGCGTCGTCACCAAAGGCCTCGACCACCGGCAGGGCTGCCCAGTTGCCGTTCCAGGACATGGCATACTTGCCTTCCAGCAGGCCCACATCACGGTCGGCGGCATCCTGACTGGTGCCTGGTGCAAAACCGCTGGTAAACAGACCCTGCCACCACTCGCCAAAGGCCAGTGCCTCGTCACCGTTCAACACGCCCTCGGCCGACTTATAGGTCGAGCGGTCGACGATGTCGCCGCCAAAGCTTTGCAACAGGGGCGAGAAAGCATAGGGATACCATTCGCCAGTCCAGGCCATGCCCAGATCCAGCGGGTACTCGTAATCGCCGGTTGCAGCCAGCGTCGCAAGCGCCGCGTTGAATTCCTCGAGGCCCCATGGCTCTTCGATGGTCGGCACACGGATGCCGTTGTCTTCCAATGTGGATCGGCGGGTGGTCATGGCCACGGCCGCGTCCCATAGGCCAACGGAATAGACCTCGCCGTTCCAGCGGCCGATCGGGCCGGGAAGGTAACCCTCGAGCGCAGCCTCTTCGATCCCCAGCGGCTGCATATAGCCGGCCCAGGCCCAGTTCGGCATAACGGGTCCGTCGACATCCAGAATATCGGGCAACTCGCCCGCCAGGGCGGCGGCGCCAACGGCGTCGTTGTATGCACCTTGGGGGAAGGTTTCGATCACCACCTTCCAATCGGATTGGCTAGCGTTGAATTCCTCGACCAGTTGGTTGATCAGTGCCTCTTCGGCGTTGGCCGAGCCCGCGCCGTGGTACCAAAGGCTCAGTTCGGTTTGGGCGGCAGCTGCGCCCGCGACACCGGTCGCAAGCAGGGCTGCCAGGATCGGGGTAATCTTCATCTTTCGTTCCTCCCTTTGAGATTTATGACGTTTGCGGCGGGATTGGCCGGCGGAACCACAAGCGACCCGCGGTGTCTGACCTGGCCGCTTACCCGAATGATGTCCGAAGATGGGGACTTGGCGTCAGACAGCAGATCCAGAAGGACCTGCGCCGACCGCGCGCCCATGGCACTGTAGGGCAGTTCAGCCGTTGTGAGCGCGGGATAAAGCGTTTCCGAGATCAGACGGTGATCGTCATAGCCAACGACGGAGACCTGTTCGGGCACCACGATGCCGCGCCCGCGCAGGATCGAATAGACCGCCATCGCCAAACGATCATTCCCGCAGCAAATCGCTGTGGGGGCGGCATCGCACGCGAAGAACTTGTCCAGCGCGTCCCAGATCAGTTGCCGTTCACCCGGCGTCCCGAAAAGGTCGGTTGCCTGCACCAGATTGGAGTCGAAGTTGATCCCAGCCTCGGACAAGGCTCGGCGAAAGCCCTTCAGGCGCAATCTGGTCGCCTCCTGCCCGGTGGCAAGCGTAAGATACGCGATGCGGCGGTGGCCCGTTTCAATGACAGATCTGGTTAGCGCGTACTGTCCGCCCTCGTCATCGGGAACGACTGCAGGGGTACCGGATTGATCATAGCAGTTGACCAGCACTTTGGGGATACCGCGACCGGGCAACGTCAGATCGAGCGGCTTGTGATAGTCGGCAACGTATAGAATGCCCTCGACGCGGTGCTCTTGAAACGTCCGCACCAGGTCGGGTACGCGATCGAGACGACCACCAGTATCCGAGATCAGCAGTGTTTTGTTGGAACGTTCGATCACCTTCTGCGCACCTTGCACGATCAAAAGGTCCGGCAGGCCCGCCGCCGTTGAGATCTCGTCTGCATTTGAAATCGCGCCCGTAATCAGACCAATCAGGCCAGACTTGTTCGATTTCATTGATCGCGCGGCGTGCGAAGGAACATAGCCAAGTTCATCGATCGCAGCGGCCACGGCCTCGCGCGTCTTTCCTGAGACCGGAGCATCCTTGTTCAGAACCCGGCTCACCGTCTTGGGCGAGACACCTGCGCGCTTGGCTACATCGTAAATCGTCGCCATCGCGACGTCCTCCCAGATTCGCGATTTCCATCACGCTAATGACATCGATGTCATGACACCGGTGTCATTGTCAATGGCAAACCCCTGATCTGGCGGAGTTCTCAAGCGGAACTTGTCACTGAACCCCAAGCCTCGGGGCGTCGTTGTGCAGGTGTATAGGACGGACCAACGCATTTCAGCTGAGGTACCGTCGAACCCCAGGCGGAAACTTAGGGCAGTGGATGATCTTCCCGTTTCCCCTATGCAATTGAGGATTTTCGCGAAAGATGCGTCAGGATACACTATCGTGTCGGGGAAAGGCATGACGCAGGAACTGTTCGACTACATTATCGTCGGGGCCGGGACGGCGGGGTGTGTACTTGCAAACCGATTGACCGCCGATGGCCGCAATTCCGTTTTGTTGATCGAGGCAGGACCGGTTGATCGAAACCGAAACATTCACCGTCCCGCCGGCCTGTTCAAACTGTTAGACGGCAGTCTGACTTGGAACTATCAGACCGTCCCTCAAAGCAACCTCAACAGCAGGCGGTTGCCATTTGTACAGGGTCGTGTCCTGGGTGGTGGCAGCTCGATAAACGGGCAGGTCTTTACACGTGGGCGGCCCGAGGATTACGACCACTGGCTGGCCGCCTATGGTGCGACCGGTTGGGGCTTTGCTGACGTCCTGCCCTATTTCCGCAGGAGCGAGCGCAACGACATACTGGCAGGCGAGTTTCACGGCACCGACGGACCGCAAGGCATATCAACAATGTCACCGGATGCGCTGACAAACGCCTTTATCCAAGCTTGCCAACAATACGGGATACCCTACACCCCGGACTTCAATGGCCTGAAGCAGCAGGGCGCCGGTGCCTACCAAACATTCACATGGAAGGGTCGACGATGTTCAACCGCTGCCGGGTACCTGCAGCCATCTAAGGGGCGCGCGAACCTGACCGTCCGCACTGGGTGCGCGGTCACACGGATCCATGTTGAACAAGACCGTGCAACAGGTGTCGCTGTCGCATCAGCTGGAATCGACTCCGACATCCACGCGCGTAAAGAGGTGATCCTGACGGCCGGTGCAATCGGATCCCCTATACTATTGATGAGATCAGGCATTGGACCTGCCGATCACCTTCGTGAATCCGGCCTGAAACCTCTCATCGACTTGCCCGGGGTAGGAGAGAACCTGCAGGACCATTTGGACATTGATATCGTCCTATCCGTAGATCGCGGCCACGGACTAGATAAATACAAGGCGCCCCACGTGATGCTATGGGCCGGGCTGCAGTACGTACTTTTCGGGACTGGTCCGGTCTGTTCAACCATCGTGGAAGGGGGTGCATTCTGGTCTGCGGACGGCACAGATGATGCCCCAGACACGCAGTTGCATTTTGAACCTGCAACGGGGACCGAACCAGGTTCGCCCGTGTCGCCTACGGGTGCTGGCTGTATGCTGAATGGCTATTTCACGCGCCCTGAAAGCCGGGGGTGTGTGCGGCTGGACGTCACAAATCCCACCGCACCCCCACGCATTGACCCCAACTATCTAGCGACACCCAAGGACCGAGACATGACTGTCAAAGCGGTGAAACTCATGCGTGACGTCGCCAGGCAACCTGCACTTGCTGGTCTTGGCGCGACCGAGATGTTGCCTGGGCAGGAGGTGGCCAAGGATGATGACATCCTTTCGTTCATCCGATCCCACGGCCGCACGTCTTATCACGCAGCGGGTACCTGCCGCATGGGACAAGACGAGAATGCCGTTGTAGATCCAAAGCTCTGCGTGCGCGGTATCTCCAACTTGCGGGTGTGCGATTCATCCATCATGCCCCAATTGATCAGTTCAAACACGAACGCGGCAGTTATCATGATCGCGGAAAAGGCCAGTGACCTTATACTGGGTCATACGGGAGGTCCGTCATGAAAATCGCGCTTGTTGGTGCCGGGGCTATCGGGCGCATTCACGCGGCCAATGTTGCAGCCCATCCAGAGGCGGAACTGTCCATCGTATGCGACACGAACAAGCAGGCCGCAGAACAGTTGGCGACAAGACATGGCGGCAAAGTGGTTGCATCGGTCCAGGCGGCGATGGACGCAAAACCGGATGGTGCGATCATCGCATCCTCTACCGCGTCACATGGTGATGTTGCCGCCGCCTGTATTGCCGCCGGGGTGCCATTTCTTTGTGAAAAGCCGCTGGCCGAGGATCTTGAGACCGCTCGCAGAATTGCGACAAACGCGGTATCTGCCGGCATCTGTGCGGCGACCGCATTCAACAGGCGGTTCGACGAAGGGTATTCTGGAATACGCGACGCAATTTTGGACGGCGAGATCGGCCAAATCTACACCCTGATCTTCACATCTCGAACGGTCTTGCCGCCGACCATCGAATTCGCCAGCACATCAGGCGGGCTGTTTGGCGAAAAGGGCGCGCACTTCTTCGATCTCGCGCGCTGGATCACAGGCGAAGAACCCTCGGGCGTCTCGGCCGTGGGCACTGCGATCATAAACCCTGACTACCTGGCAATTGGGCACGTGGATACCGCCTTCGTAACCCTCAAGATGCGAAGCGGTATCCTTTGCAATTTCGATTTCGGCTGGCGCGCCGCATATGGTCAGGACGAACGTCTGGAGGTGAACGGCGAGAATGGAATGCTGCAGACCCTCCAAAAGCCAACGGGCAGACATCTGAAGTTTGACACAGATGGCGGAACGCATGGCGGTCTCATGCCAACGTGGCTTGAACGATTTGCACCCACTTACAGGATGGAGTTGGACTTGTTCCTGAACAAAGTGCGCGGCGAGAACGCATCCAACCTGGCGAGCCTGGACGATGGCTGTCGCGCCCAGGCGATTTCCGATGCCGCCAAGAAGTCCGTATTCTCGGGGCAAGTGGAGACCATCGATTGACGAGCACCTATGAGTACCGGTGTAATCAGGGCAACGCATTGTTCAAGGTAACTTCGAGGCTATAGGACGGAGGTCAGTCATGTTTCATAACTCCCCTGTGCGAGAACCCTATCGATTGCTGTTTTGCCTAGCCGTTCTGATATTGGTTTCCGGTCGAGTTGACGCACAAACCGTCAGCAGCGTTTCGTGTGTTGTCGACAAAGTGAGGGGCACGCCCACTCGGCTAGATGCGTCCGGCGCAAGCGGGGAAGTAGCGATCGGTCAGCCAGTCTCGATCAATGAAATCATTGTCACAAATCACACTAGCCGGGTCGAAATCGTGTGCAGTGACGATGTCACGATCACGATCGGGCCGGATACCGAGGTTGATTTGAACAACCTTGTCCGGCCCTCTGGCGGCACGCGAAACGTGCTAGTTCGTCTGGTGGACGGTATCGTTGGCATTATTGCGCCGCGAAAGAACTGGGATCGATTTGAAGTTGAAACAGATTTCGCGATTGCGTCGGTCCGCTCGACAGAGTGGGTTGTGAGAACCAGAGCTTCAGAAG
>CAYWND010000090.1:0-8762 GCA_964459085.1 uncultured Oceanibium sp.
GCGGATTGATCACCTGGGCCACGGGGTTCGACCTGGACCCGATCTACATGCTGATGGTGATGTTCTGTGTGCTGCTGATCCTTGGCATGTTCATGGAGCAAATCTCGATGATGCTGCTGACGGTCCCGATCTTTTTCCCACTGGCGCTGAGCCTGGGATTTGATCCGATCTGGTTCGGGCTGATCATGCTGCTGGCGCTGGAGATCAGCTTTACCACGCCGCCGTTCGGGTTGCTGCTGTTCGTAATGAAGGGGGTCGCGCCGTCGGACACGACCATGCGCGAGATCTATCTGTCGGCATTGCCGTTCATCCTGTGCTCGCTGATCCTGGTGGCGCTGCTGGTCGTATTCCCCTCTCTCGCACTGTGGCTGCCGGGACTAGGGTAAGGACCGCTGGCGCAGAAAACAGCCGATGTTCCGCATCTAAACAAAAGTCGCGCAGCAGGGATCAGCGTGAGAGCGCAACAACAACCTGGTTCGCAAATTTCAGGGCGGCAACCGGCAGGGTCCGCCCTTTGAGGTGTCCAAGATAAAGTTCTCCGCCAGCAACGTCCCTGTCGGAAATCGGAACAAATGCCATATCGGGTCGGGCGAGCGCATTGAGGCCCACCGGGATCTGAAAACCGATGCCCTGCCCATAAGCCGAAAAGTGGCGGACCATATCGAAGGAATCGGTTTCCAGGACAGGTTCGAGCTTGCGGCCCAATCGGCTTGCGCCCTGATCCAGCAACATGCGAACGCCGAATTGCGAAGCGGGCAGGACCAGATCATATTCCAAGCATTCGCGCAGCCGCAGGCTGGGGCGACCTGCAAGGGGATGTGCTGCGGACATGACCGCCATTACAGGCTGGTGCACCGCATGCAGCACCTCGAAATTCACCATATGTGCGGGCTCGAAAACCAGGGCGATGTCACTCTCGAAGCTGACGAGATCCTGTTCCGCCTGAATGCGATCGCGCACGTTCACGCTGAACGTGACATCGGGGAAGTCCGCCCGGTACTTCGAAATTTCACGTGGCAGGAAATACGGTAGAAGCGCTTGGGAACACGCAATCTTCACATGGCCGCGGCGGATGCCCGAAAGATCGGCCACCTGGCTGTTTACGCGCGCCATATCCTGCCGTTGCTGGCGGATATGGTGCAGCAGAAGTTCCCCCGCCGGATTGAGACGCATGCCCCTGGGCAATCGTTCGAAGATCTCGGATCCGAATTCGGCCTCGAACGCTTGTATTCGGCGGTTGAGCGCAGAGGCGGTGATGTTGGTGTCTTCGGCAGCCTTTCGGATCGAACCTGACCGATGCACCGCTTCGATCATGTCGTAGATAAGTAGGTGGCGCATGGGACGGACTTGCTTTTCTTCGATGCGATGCATTTTTTGCATCACTCTGCTTCGAACTTAGCATTGGCTTGCAACGCAGGCCACACCCAAACTCATTGGCAGTTTTTCTCTCTTGCTCGCAAAGGACATGCCATGACGGAACCTTCCCGCAGACGCTTTTTGAAACTTACCGGGGCCAGCGTGGGCGCTGCCATGCTGCCTTTCCTGAAGTCGCTGCCGGCAAATGCGGCATCCGGCAGCACGATCGTTGTTGTGTCAGGGCAAACAATCAACAGTTTGGACCTGCACCGCACCGGTACGAACCGCGCATCCTATCAAGTGGCGGTGAATTGCTACGATCGTCTAGTGAGCTTTGGCACCAAGAAGGCACCGGGCGGTGGTTTGTCCTACGACTATTCGGTGATCGAGCCGGAACTGGCGGAAAGCTGGGACATTTCGGAAGACGGGCTGACCATGACCTTCAAGATCAAGCCCGACGCGACGTTCTGGGATGGCCGCAAGGTCACTGCCGGGGACGTGAAGTGGTCGTTTGATCGTGCCGTTTCGGCAGGTGGTTTCCCGACGGTGCAAATGAAAGCCGGTGGACTGGTGCGTCCCGATCAATTCACAGCCGTAGATGACGAAACCTTCGTGATCACTCTGGACAAGCCGTCCAAGCTGACGCTGCCGGACCTTGCCGTGCCGGTGCCGTTTATCATCAACTCGGAGGTGGCCAAGGCGAATGCAACCGCAGATGACCCTTGGGCAATGGAATACCTGCACACCACCCCTGCCGGGTCGGGAGCATTCAAGGTCGCGCGCTGGGATCAGGGCCAACAACTGGTCTATGAACGCAACGATGCGTGGGTTGGCGGCGCGGTCCCAAGCTTTGAACGGGTGATCGTTCGCGAAGTGCCGAGCCCGGCGACGCGACGTGCACTGGTCGAACGGGGCGACGTGCAGATGTCCTTTAACATTCCCAACAAGGACGCGGCCGAGCTTGATGCAATGGATGGTGTGGACGTCTATTCAACGCCCATCGAAAACTGCATCCACTGCCTGAACCCGAATTTCAGTTTCGAGCCGTTCCAGGACGCAAACGTGCGCAAGGCCCTGGCCTATGCGATCCCCTACGAGGCCATATTCCAGACTGCCGCCTATGGGCGCGGCGCACCGATGTGGGGTGGCGAGGCCGAGATCAACGACATCGCCTGGCCCCGCAAGTCGCCCTATATGACAGATATGGCGAAGGCCAAGGAGCATATGGCCATGTCGGCCTTTGCCTCGGGCTTTGAAGTGCCATTGTCGATCAGCTTGGGCCTGGCGGATTGGATGGAGCCAACCGCGCTGCTGCTGCAGGAAGCTTTTGGCGAGATCGGTATCAAGGCCGAAATCGAAAAAATACCCGGCGCCAACTGGCGCACGGCCGCGCTGGTCGAGAAACGTCTGCCTCTGCATCTGGAAAACTTCGGGGGCTGGCTGAACACACCCGACTATTACTTCTTCTGGGCCTACAAGAACGGCCACCTGTTCAACTCGTCCAACTATCTCAACGAGGAGATCGAGAAGCTGGTCGACGATACGCTGCACATCCCGATGGACGATCCGGCATATGCGCCCAACATCAAGCGCATGTTTGAGATCGCGTTCGAGGATCTGCCGCGCATTCCACTTTGGCAGCCCGCACTCAACGTCGCGATGAACGGCGCAACGGGTTACGAGTTCTGGTTCCATCGCCAGTTGGATGTCCGTCCGCTGACCTCTGCGACGACCTGATGAGCGCTCGCATGAAGATGATCCTGGGCCGCATGGCCCAGGCAATTCCCGTTGTGATGGGCGTCGTAGTGATCTCTTTCCTGTTGACCCGCGCGCTGCCAGGGGATCCGGCGGCCTACTTTGCAGGCCCCGCGGCAGACGAGGCGTCGATTGCTGAGATCCGCGAGAGCCTGGGTCTGGACAAACCCATGATCCAGCAATTCTTTTATTACGTGGGGGATCTGGCACGGGGAGATCTTGGCACGTCGCTGACAACGGGCCAGGCGGTACTGGCCGATCTGGCGGCGCGACTTCCGGCGTCGCTTGAGTTGACGCTGGCTGCGCTGCTTTTGTCCTGCGCGATTGCCATTCCGCTGGGGGTGCTGGCGGCAACGCGCCCTGGCACATGGGTTGATCACCTCTGCCGCGTTCTGGTGACCGCGGGCGTATCCATGCCCACTTTTTTCACCGGCATCGTGCTGATTTTCGTTTTCTACTATCTGGCGGGCCTTGCACCGGCACCGTTGGGGCGGCTGGACTTCATCTATCTGTCGCCTCCTCATGTCACGGGATTTTATCTGGTTGACGCCGCAATTGCCGGCGACTGGGAGACGTGGTTTGGGGCCCTGAAACAACTGATCCTGCCGGCGGCGACATTGGCACTGTTTACGCTGGCGCCGATCGCTCGGATGACACGGGCGGCGATGTTGTCTGCCTTGTCGTCCGACTTCATCCGCACCGCCCGCGCAGCCGGGTTGAGCAGCAAAACGGTACTGTACAGCTATGCTTTCCGCAACGCGCTGCTGCCAGTTCTGACCACACTGGGCATGGTGTTTTCGTTCACTCTGGGGGCCAATGTCCTGGTGGAAAAGGTCTTTGCATGGCCCGGCATCGGGTCTTATGCGGTCGAGGCGCTGGTCGTCTCGGACTATGCCGCGGTTCAGGGATTCGTGCTGGCCATGGCATTGTTGTTCGTGCTGTTGAACCTGATCATCGACATTGCTTATGCGCTGATCGATCCCCGTATCGGGCTGAAGTGATGGCCGATGTGAGTGTATCGGCCCCGCACACATCGCCGCGCAATGGCGCCACGACCCTGGGACACATCGCCTATGTGCTGAGGGGCAATCCGGTAACGATGCTGGCCTTTGCGATGCTTGCCCTGTTCCTTGGCTGCGCATTTTTCGGTCCGGCTTTGGTGCCCTACGACCCGCTGGCCACGAATGCTGCGCGTGCGCTGGAGGCACCAAGCTGGGACCACTGGTTCGGGACCGACAACCTTGGCCGAGACGTATTCAGCCGGGTGGTCGTCGCGACACGGCTGGACTTGACGATTTCGGTCGCTGCCGTGGCGCTGAGCTTTGTGGTCGGATCGGTGCTGGGCGCCGTTGCTGGATATTGGGGCGGCTGGCTGGACGCAGTCTTGAACCGGTTTCTTGACACCATCATGGCGTTTCCGCTGTTCGTGTTGGCCATGGGTGTTGTCGCCGCCCTTGGCAACACCGTGGAAAACATCATCTATGCAACCGCGATCATCAATATTCCGTTCTATGCGCGCCTGGTGCGCGCCGAGGTCAATATCCGCCGCCATGCGGGATTTGCCCAAGCCGCCAAGCTGGCGGGCAACAGTGACTTCCGCGTGCTCGCCGTTCACATCTTTCCCAATGCGCTGCCACCGATGATGGTGCAGGTGTCCCTGAATCTTGGTTGGGCCATCCTGAATGCTGCGGGCTTGAGCTTTATCGGTCTGGGCGTGCGTCCGCCGACCCCGGAATGGGGCATCATGGTTGCCGAGGGTGCGAACTTCATTGTGTCGGGCGAGTGGTGGCTTGCCGTATTTCCCGGGCTATGGCTGATGCTTGCCGTGTTCACGTTCAACCTTCTGGGCGACGGGTTGCGCGACATCGTAGACCCCCGCAAGAGGACCTGAGAGATGCTGTCGATCAAAGACCTGTCGGTAGCCTTCAAAACCCGGATGGGCGAAGTGAACGCGGTGCGTGGTATCTCGTTGCAGGTCGCCAAGGGCGAGACATTGGGCATCGTGGGGGAAAGCGGGTCAGGGAAATCTGTAACTTCGTTTGCGCTGATGCGCATTCTGGACGCCGGGGGGGGAATTCGGTCAGGGAACTTGGTCTACAACGGCATAGACCTGCGAGCGGCATCTGAACGGGATATGCGCGACATTCGCGGTCGCGAGATCTCGATGATCTTTCAGAACCCTCGCGCAGCCCTGAATCCGATCCGCCGCGTGGGGCATCAGGTGGAGGATGTCCTGATCCGCCATGCGCAGGCCACGCGGCAGGATGCCAGGGCCAAGGCCATTGCCGCGCTGGAAGCTGTCAAGATCAACGACGCGGCCGCACGATACGAGGCATATCCGTTCGAGCTGTCAGGGGGCATGTGCCAGAGGATCGTTATCGCCATTGCGCTGGCCTGCAACCCGCAACTGCTGATCGCGGACGAGCCGACAACCGGGCTGGACATCACGACACAAAAGGCTGTGATGGACCTGGTGGGTGATCTGGCCAAGGCGCGTGGCATGGGCATGATCCTGATCACGCATGACCTGGGCCTGGCCGCCCAGTATTGCGACCGGATCGTGGTCATGAAGGACGGTCTGATTGTCGAAGAAGGCGCGCCCCGGCGTATCTTCACCGAACCGCAGCATCCCTACACTCGCAAACTGGTCGACGCCACACCGCGTATCGGCACATCGATCCGCAGTCTGCTGCCGCCTGAGGCCCGCAGCGCCGAACCTGCGCTATCGGTGCAGGACCGGTCCATTCTGGAGGTCCGGGACCTGACAAAGACATATCCCGGAAAGGCCGGTCCGGTGCACGCCGTCAAGGGTATCTCGTTCGACATCAAGGCCGGGCAGTCGCTGGGCTTGGTAGGTGAATCCGGAAGCGGAAAGTCCACGACGTCGGAGATGATTGTGCGCCTGCAGGATCCGACTTCGGGTGCCATCCTGTTCGAGGGCCGCGATATCGCATCGACCCCGGCGGCTCGGTTCATGCGCCATCCGGTGCGGCGCGAGATACAGATGGTGTTTCAGGATGCCACCGAGAGCCTGAACCCGCGGGATACGGCCGGGTCTGCCATCGCCGAGCCACTGGCCCGAATTGCGGGCATGCGAGGCGCGAGGCTGTCGGCGCGAGTGTCGGAACTGGCAGAACTTGTCAGACTGCCGCAAGCGCTGCTCGGCCGTTTTCCGCACCAGTTGTCGGGCGGGCAGAAGGCGCGTGTGGGGATCGCGCGTGCGATCGCGCTGGAACCCAAGCTGCTGATCCTGGATGAACCGACCGCCGCGCTTGATGTATCGATACAGGCTGTCGTGCTGAACTTGCTTGTGGATCTGCGTGCACAGATGGGCATGTCTTACCTTTTTGTCAGCCATGACCTGAATGTGGTGCGCCTGCTGTGCGACGAGGTGCTGGTCATGAAACAGGGCGAGATCGTGGATCACGGTCCGACCGCCGAGATCATGGACAGCCCAACGCACCGCTACACCCGAGCGCTGATCGAGGCCGCCCCTAAGCCGCCCCAACCTGTTGCCGCCTGAACCGGAAAGATCGTGACAATGAATCCCGATATGCCACTAACGCTCTCTGCCCTGCTCGAAGCTTTCGCTGGAGGCGCGACGCCGACCGACATCGTGCGCGAGGTCTATCGCCGGATTGACGTGGTGGCCGATCCCGCGATCTTCATTCACTTGCGCCCGATCGAAGATGTTCTCGCCGAGGCCGAAGCCCTGCCCCCGCGGTCCGATGCCACGCCGCTTTGGGCAGTGCCGTTTGTGGTCAAGGACAACATCGACGTGGGCGGCATTCCGACGACAGCCGGGTGTCCGACCTATGCCTACACTCCCGAAGTCGACGCCTTCGTCGTCGCTCGGCTGCGCGCTGCCGGGGCATTGGTGATCGGAAAAACGAACCTCGATCAGTTCGCAACTGGTCTGGTCGGGGTGCGCTCGCCCTATGGTGTGCCACGCAATGCAATAGATCCCGAGATTGTTCCAGGAGGCTCGTCGAGTGGATCAGGTGTTTCGGTCGGGCACGGGTTTGTCACCTTTTCGTTGGGAACAGACACGGCAGGGTCGGGACGCGTACCAGCCGCATTGAACAACGTTGTCGGTTTGAAGCCCTCCTTGGGCGCTCTGTCAGCGGGTGGCGTGGTACCTGCCTGTCGCACACTCGATACTGTTTCGATCTTTGCGGGCAGCGTGGTGGACGCGTTCGCAGCCTTTTCTGTTGCCTGCGGTGAGGACATATCTGACGCCTATTCCAAGTCCGTGCAGCTTGGGGCCATGCGGGCCTTGCCGCCTGCTCAGGTCATCGGAGTCCCTGACGCCGCCACGCGCATCTTCTTTGGCGATCAGGAACAGGCCGCCAGTTTTGACCGCAGCCTGGAGCGCCTCGAATCGCTTGGGGCGACGATTGTCGAGATTGATTTCACCCCGTTCTATGCCGTGGCCGAGATGCTTTACGAGGGGGCTTGGGTGGCCGAACGCCACACGGTGGTGGCGGACCTGCTGCGGGACAATCCGCAGGCACTGCACCCGACCACTGCCAAGATCATTGGTGCGGCCGAACGCCTGTCGGCCGCAGACGCATTCCGCGGTATGTATCGATTGAAGGAACTGGAGCGTGCGGCACGCGAAATCATGGAACGGGTCGACATGCTGTGCGTGCCGACGATTCCCACATTCTATTCCCTGGCCGACCTGGAGGCGGATCCGATAACGCCAAATTCCAACCTTGGAACCTATACCAATTTCGTAAACCTTTTGGACATGTGCGGCATCGCCGTACCCGCAGCCCCGCGCCGTGACGGGCGCCCCTTTTCGATCACTCTGCTGGCCGCCAGCGGACAGGACGCAGAGATTGCCAGCGCAGCTGCCGCGTTTGCCGGAGAGGCGGTTGCAGGCCCATCCCCACTACCCCAAGAGGATGAAGTGGCCCTGGCGGTCTGCGGGGCGCACATGTCCGGCATGGCGCTCAACCACGAACTGACGTCTCGTGGCGGGCAGTTGCTTCAGGCAGCACGTACGGCGCCGCGTTATCGACTTTATGCTCTTGCAGGCGGCCCACCCCAGCGGCCGGGACTGCTGCGCATGGAAAAGGGCGCGAAGATTGAACTGGAGGTTTGGGCGCTGCCGAAAACCGCGTTTGGCGGGTTCCTTGCGGGCATCCCTGCCCCGCTGACAATCGGGACGGTCGAACTGGAGAGTGGGGCCAAAGTACACGGGTTTCTGGTCGAAGCCGCGGGCCTTCAGGGTGCGGAAGACATTTCCCATCTGGGAAGTTGGCGACGCTATCAAACCGTGATGCGCGATACGGTAGCCGAGGGGGTTGGTTGACTGGTTCGACGAATTTCGAGCGCCGTCCCTGATCGGGCAAGTGGCCTGTGGGACCCCGGAGCGTTAATCAGTTCAATCAGGGCTCAGGATCCGCTGGGCGACACGGGTGGCACCGCTGATGGACATATGATTCCCGTCGAAATACATCGCGTTCCATCGATGACGGCCTTGCACGCGCCTTTGTCGCAGAACTCGGGAACGGGATCGACGACATGCACACCTTTTGGGCAGGTCTTGCAATCGCGCCATCACATAGGCATTGCGTTCGCTCCACCAAGTCATATTGACCCCGGAGATATCACCTGAGTTTCCGGTTGCGGCGGCATACAGC
>CAYWND010000091.1:0-248 GCA_964459085.1 uncultured Oceanibium sp.
GGCGGAGATTCACGGGCTGGCGGGGCGGTCGTTCAATGTCGGCAGCCCCAAGCAGCTGGGCGAGATCCTGTTCGACGAGATGGGCCTGGAGGGTGGCAAGAAGGGCAAGACGGGGGCCTATGCCACGGGGGCGGATGTGCTGGAGACCCTGGCCGCCCAGGGCCACGATCTGCCCGCGCGGGTGCTGGACTGGCGGCAGCTCTCCAAGCTGAAATCGACCTACACGGATGCGCTGCAGGAGCATATCC
>CAYWND010000091.1:281-8734 GCA_964459085.1 uncultured Oceanibium sp.
ATACCTCGTACGCGATTGCGGGGGCGAACACCGGGCGGCTGGCCTCGACCGATCCGAACCTGCAGAACATCCCCGTACGCACCGACGAGGGGCGGCGCATCCGCGAGGCCTTTGTACCAGAGGCAGGCAACGTGCTGCTGAGCCTGGATTATTCCCAGATCGAGCTGCGCATCCTGGCCCATATCGCCCAGATTGACAGCCTGAAGCAGGCGTTCCGCGACGGGCTGGACATCCACGCGATGACGGCGAGCGAGAAGTTCGACGTGCCAATCGAGGGCATGGACCCGATGGTACGCCGCCAGGCCAAGGCAATCAATTTCGGGGTGATCTATGGCATCTCGGCCTTTGGGCTGGCCAACAACCTGCGCATCCCGCGGGAGGAGGCGAAGGCCTTTATCGACAGGTACTTCGAACGCTTCCCGGGGATCCGGGAATACATGGACGACACAGTGGCGTTCGCCAAGGAGAACGGGTTCGTGCAGACGCTGTTCGGGCGCAAGATCCACACCCCCGAAATCAACGCCAAGGGGCCGCGAGCGGGGTTCGCCTGGCGGGCCGCGATCAACGCGCCGATCCAGGGCACGGCGGCCGACGTGATCCGGCGCGCGATGATCCGGGTGCCCGATGCGATTTCCGCACTGCCCGCCAGGATGCTGCTGCAGGTCCATGACGAACTGGTCTTTGAAGTGGCCGAGGATGCGGTGGACGCAACCATCGACGCCGTACGCGCCGTGATGGAAGGTGCCGCCGATCCGGCGGTGCGTCTGGATGTGCCGTTGACGGTGGATGCCGGTCAGGGCCAGAATTGGGCCGAGGCGCATTGAGCGAAAGGCACCCCATGACACGAACAGGCGCAGCGCTGGTACTGATCCTGCTGCTGGCGGGATGTTTCACGACCGTAGGCGTCGGGACCGAGGTCGTGGACGGCCTGAACGTCGGCACCTCGATCCGCGTGGACGAATTGGGCGGCACCCCCAGCGTGGACGTCAGCGGGAACGTGGGCGTCGGAATATCGACCCGGCTTTAGGGTTTTTGACCGAGGGTTCTGGGGCCGATGGTGAACACCCCGAGCGCATGTAGGGATGGTGACCTCAGCAGGAGTATTTGTCTGAGCAAAGAGGGCCCTTAACAAAGTACAAAGGGCCCACTCTTTGCTCTTCAAATACTCCGGAGCGCGAGGCAGAGCCTCGCCTCCCCTGCGCCCGCAGGGGAATTCGGGTTTTTGGGGTTTCTCGCGATCGCGTCAGGGCTGGCGGTGGGCTGCACGTTCGATCAGCTCGTCAGCCATCAGATCCTCGATGAACAGGCTGAGCAGTTGCAGGCGGCCCGAGACCCCGGCCTTGCGATAGACGCTACCGCATTGGGCCTTGATGGTGCCCAGCTTGGTCTGGCGGATGTCGGCGATCTCGGCGATCGAGAACCCCTTGATCGCCAGCACGGCGACGTCCCGTTCGGCCGCGGTCAGGCCCCAGGCGTCCAGGTGGCGTTCCAGAACGCTGCCGAACGCGCCGGTGGCCAGTTCGACCTGGCGGCTGAGATCGCGATCCCGGGTGGTCAGGCGGCGGATCTCGGTCCAGGTCACTGCGATGCCCAGGACCAGTGCCAGCGTGACCGCGTATTCCAGTCGGTCCGAGTCGATCAGGAGGCCGGTGTCATCCCAGCCCAGCAATTCGATCGCGGTGTCAGCAATAAAGAACGCAACGCACAGCGTTTGCAGGATCAAAACCCCCCAGAGAAGACTGTGTCGTGTCATCATGGCACCTAGATGTTGCGTTGGGGGCGTGCGGGTCCGCACACCCCGATCCGCAGGTAGACTAGCGCCCTGACGGGGCCGCGTCAGTCGTCAAGTTCGATCTCGATCACGTGGCCGGTGTCGGACAACTCGATCTCCCACTCTTCGCCGTTCCAGATCACCTCGACCTCCAGTTCGTCGTCCTCGCGCTCGATCTCGACCACCTCGTATCCCGCGGCGTTGAGCGTGGCGGTGATCGTCTGATCGTCTGTGCCGACCAGATCGCCGACGGTGACCTGGGCCAGGGCGATGGCCGGGAAAAGCGTACCCAGCACGAGGGCAGAAAGCCCCTTGGATGATGAAAGTGTCATGATGTGTCCCTCTGTTTGAAAGGCCCGGGTCTGGCCGGGCGACAGAGCGAACCTGCAGAGCGCCGTTGGGAAACGACATTGGACTTTCAGCGATCTGGCGGGGCATTGCACCTATGTTTATGGCGCAATCGCGCCGGGAGGTGCGCAACCCGGGGGGCGGCAACAGGTCAGGGATCGGTCCGGGCCTAGCGCGCGCGCGCCGGCCCTTCGTTCCGCCAGGACCACGGGGTCATGTCGATGGCGATGGCCAGGACACGCCGGGTTCCACCCTGTTCGCTGCGGATCGCGGCGTAGGTCAGCGAACACCAGATCTCGGACCCGTCGGCGGCAAAGAGACCGCGTTCCTCGGACCGCAGCAGGCCGTCGCGAATGCGGCCCCAGCGTTTGCGGGTGTGATGGGCATGCGCCTCGGGGTCGCCGACAAGACTGCCGTAGTCCATCATGCCCAGATCCTGCAGTGGCATTGCCAGCATGGACTGGGTGTTTTCGTTGGCGTCGACCAGCCGGCCCTGGGCGTCGAACCAGATCAGGCACTGCGCGGCGTCCAGTGCGGCCATGACACCGCGCCGTTCGACCCGGTCGGAATGGCGCAGAACCAGCCGGGACGCATCGGTCCCGGCTGCGGTTCCAGCAGCTTGATTGGCTTGTCCAGTCCTCTGCATGATGCGGGTTCCGCGGCAGCTTCGCCCGTCTGGATAAGGGGGCCGGGTTAAATTTCCGTTCCGCGAGGTGGACGGCCTTGGGAAATCAGCGCCTGCGGGCAGCCCAGCGCCAACAGGCAGCGGTGGGTCGTCTGGTCCGCAACCTCTTCGGGGTCGACGCCATCGAGGCGCGCGCCCGACTGGGTCAGATCGGCCGCCCCGTGCAGCGCGCTCCAGACAAAGCGGGTGTCGGATATGTCGGGATCGCGCGGCAGGCCGCCCAGGCGGTAAAGGTCGCGAAAGCTTTCGCGCGCCACATCCAGCAGGGTATAGCGCATCAGATCGTCGTCTTTCATGTGGTCCTGGCGGCACATCACACCGATGCGCCCGAACATCATGCGCCAAAGCGTCGGGTTGCCCTGGGCGAACTGCATGAAGGCGCGGCCGACCATGTAGGTCCGTGCCACTGCCTGTTCCGCCGAGGCTGCGACCTGCCCCTCGGCACGGATGCGAAAGAAGATCTGGCGCAGCTGCATGAAGCCTTCGTGTGCGACGGCCTTGAGCAGCGCGTCCTTGTCGTCGAAGTGGCGATAGACCGCGCCCGAGGACACACCCAGATCGCGCGCCGCCGCCCGAAGGGACATCGCATTGATGCATCCCTGTTCGGTCTGCTGGCGGGCATAGGCGACAAGCGCATCACGCAGATCGCCCCGCTTGAGTGGGAGACACTGGGCCATGCCGGACATGTAAGCACTGATCACTTGCCGGTCAATGGACGGGCGGCGCAAAGGCTGCGCGCCTAGAAGTCGCTGATCAGCCCCTTGCGTTCCCAGTCGCCAAAGCGTACCGGTTCCGGCCCGTCGCGGCCGCCCAGTTCCTTGGGGATGTCCAGCGGGCGGGCAGCCTTGCGGCGCGCCTCGGCCTCGGCCAGGGCGCGTTTGGCGGCGGCTTTCAGCCGGTCTTCGCGGGTCTCGGTGCTGTCCACGACTTCTCCTGTCCCGGTTCCGGGCATATATGGGACACTGATGATGAAACGGCAAGGATATGGGCGGGCCTGCGGATGAACATGATGAAGACCGGGATGCTGCTGGCAGCGATGACGGCTCTGTTCATGGTCGTGGGCTTTGCCATTGGCGGGACGACGGGGATGGTGGTTGCGCTGCTGTTTGCGGTCGGGACCAATGCCTTTGCCTACTGGAATTCCGACAAGCTGGCGTTGCGGATGCACCGGGCGCAGCCGGTAACGTCGATGTCGGCGCCTGATCTGCACCAGATGACCGCGCGTCTGGCGCAGCAGGCCGGGCTGCCGATGCCCGCGCTTTATGTGATCAACTCGCCCCAGCCCAATGCCTTTGCCACCGGCCGGAACCCGGAGAATGCAGCGGTGGCGGTGACCACCGGGCTGATGCATACCATGCCGCCCGAGGAACTGGCAGGCGTGATCGCGCACGAACTGGCGCATATCCAGAACCGCGACACGCTGATCATGACCATCGCGGCGACCGTCGCGGGCGCGATCAGCATGTTGGCGCAGATGGGATTCTGGTTCGGTGGCAATCGCGACCGGGGCAACTTTGGCGTTGTCGGGGTACTGATCGCGGCGATTCTGGCGCCGATGGCCGCCGGGCTGATCCAGATGATGATTTCGCGGACGCGGGAATATGCCGCCGATCAGCGTGGGGCCGAGATCTCGGGCGATCCGATGGGGCTGGCCAATGCCCTGCGGCGGATCGGCAAAATGGCGGCGGCACGGCCCATGGCCTCGGCCGAGGTCAATCCGAACTCGGCCCATATGTTCATCGTCAATCCGCTGACAGGTATGCGGCTGGACCGCATGTTCGCCACCCACCCGCCGATCGAGGCGCGGGTGCGCGCGCTGGAAGAGATGGCGCGCGGCGGCGGCTATACCCCGCCTCCCCGGCGGCGCCTGTCGCTGAGCCGCAGCCGCATTCCCGTGGTGCGCCGCAGGTGAGTGGCGGGACGGGACTGGCGGCGCGCCGGGCCGCGCTGCGCGCGATTGCCGAGGTTGTGGATCAGCGACGGATGCTGGCGGATGTGGCGCTGCCGGCCGAGATGCCAGGCGCGGAAAAGGCCCGGGCGCAGGCGATAGCGACCGGCGTGCTGCGCCACATGGCAGGGCTGGATCATGTGCTGGCCGGGTATCTGAAAAAGCCGCCACCGGATGATGTCCGGCGGGTGTTGCAGATCGCGGCGTGGGAGTTGCTGGCCGATGGCGTGGCCCCCCATGCGGCGGTCGACAGCGCGGTGCGCCTGGTGCGTGGCCTGCGCGGGCGGCAGACATTCGCGGGCCTGGCCAATGCGGTCTGCCGCCGGATTTCACGCGAGGGGGCCGAGATCTGGGCGGCGCGGCCCGCGCCCGCCCTGCCGGGTTGGCTGCGTGGTCCAGTCGCGGATGCCTGGGGGGACGATGCCGCCGACGCAATCGCGGCGGCGCACCTGGTGGATCCGCCGCTGGATCTGACCCCCCGATCCCCGGTTGCGGCCGAAGCGGTGGCCGAGGCGGTCGAGGGCATGGCTCTGCCCACCGGATCGGTACGGCTGGCCCGCGCGGGGCAGATCTCGCGCCTGCCGGGCTATGACACCGGCGACTGGTGGGTGCAGGACGCCGCCGCGGCGATCCCCGCGCGGCTGCTGGGCGATATCTCGGGGTTGCGGGTGCTGGACCTGTGCGCGGCACCGGGTGGCAAGACCATGCAACTGGCCGCCGCCGGGGCCGAGGTCACGGCGGTGGATCAAAGTGGTACGCGGCTGAAGCGGCTGTCCGCGAACCTGGCCCGGACCGGCCTTGCGGCGAAGGTGGTCGAGGCTGATGCGCTGGATTGGACCCCGGATGCGCCTTTTGATGCGATCCTGCTGGACGCGCCCTGTTCGGCCACGGGGACGTTGCGCCGCCATCCTGACCTGCCTTTTGTCCGTCCGGACCCGGATCTGGCGCCGCTTTTGCGGTTGCAGGGGCAGTTGATCGACCGGGCGGCCGGGTGGCTGCGACCGGGCGGGCGTCTGGTCTATTGCACCTGTTCCCTGTTGATGGCCGAAGGCGAAGGTCAGATCTCGGCGGCGCTGACCCGCAACCCGGATCTGGCGATAGACCTGCCGGGTCCGCCGCCGGGTGTGGATCCCGATTGGATCGGACCCCAGGGCCTGCGTCTGCGCCCCGACCACTGGCCCGAGCGGGGCGGCATGGACGGGTTTTTTGCAACGGTCCTGCGCAAGGCGGCGGATGCGGCGTGACAGGCCGCACCCGCGCAGCTAGTCTGAGCGGACAAGACGGGCAGCAGGCAGGCGGACCAGGGCCGTTGGACATCGCGTTCTCGGATATCTTCAGCACCTTTAACAAGCTGAGCGACCGCCGTGCCGAGGCGCGGGTTCGGGCGCAGCTGCGCAAGCTGTCCGAGGGGCTGGAGTTCAATGGGCTGGCCTATGTCCCGCCCGAGCGCAGTTTCGGGGATTTCAACGCGGCTCGCGCGGCGCTGAAGGGCGAATTGCGGATCGACGGGTATCGCCAACAGATGCGCGATCTAACGCCGTGGGATGTCGAATTGCCCGGTGCCTCGTTGGTGGACACGCTGCATGGGTTCCTGTGGCTCGATGATTTTGCCGCCCTTGGCACCAAGGCGGCGCGTGCCCGTGCGCAGGGTTGGGCCGTCGGGTGGCTGGACCGTTTCGAGGATGGCGCGGGGCCGGGCTGGACCGGGCTGGCGACAGGGCGGCGGCTGTTCCGCCTGACCACGCATCTGCCGTTTCTGGAAAAGGGGCTTGCGCCAGAGGTGCTGGAGCGCCTGCGCGCGGCCCTGATCCCCCAGACCGCCTGGCTGATCCAGGCCTGGTCGGCCGAGGATCTGACCGCGCGCCGCCTGGAGGCGCTGTGCGGCCTGATCCACGCGATGATGTGCCTGAACGGCTTTCGCAGCCGGGTCAACGGGCCTCTGTTGGCGCTGGAAAAGGAATGCGAGGACAGGATCGGCAAGGCGGGCGAGATCCGCAGCCGCTGTCCTTCGGACCTGCTGATGGTTTTTCGCCAGCTCTTGTGGGTGCGCGATCTGCTGACCGAGAACAGTCAGGACGTGCCCGAGGCCCTGACCGGTGCGATCGACCGGATCGCGCCTGCGCTCAGGGCGTTGCGTCTGGGCGACGGGTCGATGACGCGGTTTCATGGCGGGACACTGACCGGGATGGGCGCGCTGGATACCGCGCTGGCCGAAAGCCGAAATCGCGACCGCCCGGACGAGACGCCGAGGCTGGGCTATGCCCGGCTGAGCGCGGGCCGCGTGACACTGCTGGTCGATTGCGCGCGTCCCCCGGGCGCGGCCGACCGGGCCCATGCCAGCACACTGGGGTTCGAGATGTCGACGGGGCGGCGGCAGATGGTGGTCAACAGTGGCCCCGCCATCGACTGGCTGGAGGATTGGCGTCGCATCCCGCGCATGACCACGGCGCACAACACGCTGGCGCTGGACAAGACCTCGTCCTCGCGGCTGGGATCGACAAAGGTGGCTGGTCGGCCGGGACAGGACGCGCTGACCAACCGGCCCAGCATGGTGACGCTGGCGCGCGCGCACGACACCACCGGCAGCTGGATCCAGTCCCGACATGACGGCTATCTGGAAGGTTATGGCCTGCTGCATGAACGGCGGCTGTTCCTGGGCCGGTCCGGCAGCGAGATCCATGGCGAAGACGTTCTGCTGTCGCCGGACGACAAGGCGCGTCGGCGGTTCCAGTCGCGGATCAAGGGGGCGGCGCAGTTAGGCGTGGCACTGTCGATCCATTTCCATCTGCACCCCGATGTCGCGGTCGAAGTGCAAGAGGGGTCCGAGGTGTTTCAACTGACCCTGCCCAGCGGCGAGGTCTGGATGTTCACCCACAAGGGCGGGCGGGCCGAGGCGGATGCCAGTGTCTACCTGGACCCCTCGCTGCCCGAACCCGTCGCCTCGCGCCAGATCGTAATCCGAGAACGGATCAAGACGCATCAGGCCGAGATCGGGTGGAGTTTCCGGCGCACCGTGACCGGTCAGGCGGTGCGCGATCTGGGTCCGGCGGCCGAGGTTGTGGACCTGTATCCGCAGCACGGCGAGGACCATTGACGCCACCGGGCAGAGCGGGCAAGTAGGCCCCGCGATCCACTGCCGGAGACGACCCCATGACCCAGGACCCCATCCGCCCGCGCCGGGCGCTTCTGTCCGTATCGGACAAGACCGGACTGGAGGGGCTGGGCCAGGCGCTGGCCGCGCGGGGTGTCGAACTGGTCTCGACCGGCGGCACGGCGGGCACGCTGCGAGACGCAGGGCTGGAGGTGCGCGATGTTGCAGACCTGACCGGGTTTCCGGAGATGATGGATGGCCGGGTAAAGACCCTGCATCCGGCGGTGCATGGCGGGCTGCTGTCACTGCGCGACAACGCTGAGCATCAGGCCGCGGCCGAGGCGCACGGGATCGGCGATATCGACCTGCTGGTGGTCAACCTCTACCCGTTCGAGGCGACCGTGGCCGCTGGTGCCGCACCCGCCGAGATCATCGAGAACATCGATATCGGCGGCCCGGCCATGATCCGCGCGGCGGCCAAGAACCACGCCTTTGTGGGCGTGGTGGTGGATGTCGAGGATTACGGCGCGCTGATCGCCGAGATGGACAAAAACGGCGGCGGCACGACGCATGCGTTTCGCGCCCGCCTGGCCCCGCGGGCCTATGCCCG
>CAYWND010000092.1:0-4361 GCA_964459085.1 uncultured Oceanibium sp.
GCGCGCCAGTATGCGCTGGTAACGATCGAAGAGGGCGCGGTTGGCGGGTTCGGCAGTCACGTCGCCCAACTGCTGGCGGACGAGGGCGTGTTTGATGCGGGCCTCAAATTCCGCTCGATGGTCTTCCCCGATACCTTCATCGATCAGGACAGCCCAGCTGCGATGTATGAAGTTGCAGGCATGAGCGCGCCCGATATCGAGGCCAAGGTGCTGGAGGTCATGGGCGTGGCCTCGATCGGTGCAAAACGCGCCTGAGGTTTCCGGGGCGTCCCCCATGCCCCGGATTTCAGGGCCGCGTCAGGTCGTGTATCTGACCTGGCGCGGCCCGTTTCACGGCAAGTTCAATGGCGTGTCAACACCGATCCAGCGATGATGCCCTGACCAACAGGTAGGGAGGGGTCAGGTGCCCATCACGCGACGCAGTTTCATGCCGCTGGCCGCGGCCACGCTTGCAGCGCCCGGGGCGCTTGCCCAGGATATGACGCTGGAAGAGGCGCAGCGCCAGTTGCTATATGGCGGGGTGTCCGAGTTTTATGCGGCGTTGGATCGAATCACGCGTCACGGCCAGCCGGACATGGCGGCCGGGCTGATCTTTTCACTACGGTTTACCCGTGCCCCCCGCGAAGACATTTACGCGACACTGCGCGAAATCACGGGGGCCGAGGTCAGCGACGATTGGTTCGACTGGATGCTGTGGCAAGAAGCCAATCCGGATGTTGTCCCGCACCCCGCCTATGCAGACTTCAAGCGCGAGATTTTCCTGCGCATTGATCCGAATTTCGAGGACTTTCTGCGCCCGGAGTATCTGGATCCGGACAGGATGAAGATCCGGATCGAAGAGATCACCTGGGGCGGGGTAGTCAAAGACGGTATCCCATCGCTGGACAACCCGACCCTGATCGCGGCGGCCGATGCCGACTATATGAAACCGGATGACCTGGTCTTCGGGGTTTCGATCAACGGAGATACCCGCGCCTATCCCCTGCGGATCATGGGCTGGCACGAGATGTTCAACGAGGTGATCGGCGGCGTTCCGGTCGCGTTGGCCTATTGCACGCTATGCGGGTCCGGCATCCTGTTCGAGACGCAGGTGCCTGGCCGCGCTGGCCCCTTTGTTTTCGGCTCGTCAGGGTTCCTTTACCGGTCGAACAAGCTGATGTTCGACCGCCAGACCCATTCGCTTTGGAACCAGTTTACAGGCCAGCCGGTTGTCGGCCCTCTGGTTGACAGCGGCATCACGCTGGCCCAGCGCCCTGTGGCGATCACCAGTTGGCAGGCGTGGAAATCCGAGAACCCCGATACGCGGATCATTTCGGTCGACACTGGGTACTCGCGCGACTACGGATCCGGCGTGGTCTATCGCGACTATTTCTCGTCGCCCGATCTGATGTTTCCTGCGCGTGTCGACGAAAGCCGTCTGAAGCAAAAGGACTATGTCTTCGGCATCCGGACATTCGGTGCCGCCAAGGCCTGGCCGCTTTCCGCGTTCGACGGCGGTAAGGTTATCAATGATCAGATTTCAGACACGCCGCTGGTCCTGATCGGGGACCGGGCCACGCGTACTGTCCGCGCCTATGACAGCGGGGGCGTTGCGCTGACGCGGGATGGCGGCCGGCTGGTATCCGGCGACGGGGCCGTGTGGACATCATCCGAGGATGCGCTGACCGCTGCCGATGGGCGCAGTATGCCACGGGTCGCCGGTCACATCGCCTATTGGTTCGCCTGGGACGGGTATCTGGGCGCACAGTCCGAGATCTATGACGGGTGATCCGGGCCTAGTCGTTCAAGGCCCAGTCGTAGCGGTCGTCTGCGATGCGGCCCGCCGCCCGGATCGCGGCCGCCTTTTGCGGCTCGGCATATTTGGCGAGGTGCGCGATGACACCTGCGTCATCGCCACCGAAGTCGACCTTGAACCACTCATAGATTGACGAAACCACTAGCCCGCGTTCCGTCACCTCGGCCCCGCGCGGGTGGTTCGCATAGGCGCGCGCGCCCGCGTCCAGCATCCTGCCCAACCGGGATGCCGTATAGGCCCGCGGCGCCAGGTCGGGGCAACCCAGCGAGGCGCAGTTCACCGCATAGTGGATCCGTGGATCGCGCCAGATCGGGCGCAGGATACCGTGTTCTATATCGTCCAGGCTTAGCTGTTGATCCGCGATCCGGACCAGTTTGGACCGCCACGGCCCGCGCGAGAACACGCCGCCGCCGATGTCGCGGATGGACTGGACGGGATAGGCGCCCAAAACTACGTGTACCGTAAGCGCGTTATAGAGGTTCACCCAGTATGCAAAGGCTGCCGCCTGGGGCAGAGTGACGGGGTCTGTCGCGGTCAGACGGGCCAGGTAGTCCGACACCCGGGCGTGCTGTGTGCCGGCATAGTTGAACCTGGCGATCCCATCCGCGCCTTTCGAAACCCCTGCCCTCAGGACCTGATCCCATGTCCCGTGGTCCGGTTCGGCCGCAGTCCCGAACGCGCGCCAGCGTGGGGATACCAGTCGCGAGCGGGGTGCCGCCTGCGCGGGGGCCGCCGCCGCGGCGATGCCGGTTGCAAGAAAGGTTCGTCTGCCAATCACCGTCTTTGTCCTTCTGGCCTCTGCGGGAAGCATGGCGCACACGTCCCAATTGACAACTCACGTCTGCGGCACCAGTGCGCGAGTTCTAGCGCAGTTGCCGCACCGCTTCGGCCAGCACGATGCCCGCTGATACGGCGACGTTCAGGCTGCGTCCGCCGCCGGGCATCGGGATGGTGATCCGTGCATCCGCTTGCGCGTGCACCTCGTCCGGTACGCCAGCGCTTTCGCGCCCCATCAGAATGGTGTCGCCGGGCTGAAAGGCAAAATCCCAGACCGCAGTGTCCGCCAGGGTGGTCATAAGAACCAGCCGCCCCGGTGCACGCGCGCCCAAAAACTGCGCCCAGTCGGCATGATGCGTCACCTGGGCCAGATCGGCGTAATCCATCATCGACCGCCGCAGCCCCTTGACCGAAAACGGAAAGCCGCACGGCCCGATCACATCGGTGGGAATCGCCAGACAGGCGCAGGTTCGGATCATCGAGCCCAGGTTCTGTGCGATGTCGGGCTGATAGGCCGCCAGTCGAATTCCACTCATATTTACCTCTTCGAAGGCCGATATGTCGCAGACTGCGACGCAAAACCTGCTAGACCCGCGTCCGGCACTGATTTAGGTAGACGTCAGCCGCCCGTTCTTCGGGTGATGACGCTATAGGTCTGCGCGCTGTGGACCAAGAGATAAGGGAGAATGTGCGTGGCACATGTCGAAGATGACACCGGGACCCGCCGGGATTTCCTCTACGTCGCGACCGCTGCTGCTGGGGCCGTCACCACGGGCGCCGCGGTCTGGCCGCTGATCAACCAGATGAACCCGTCGGCAGACGTTCAGGCTTTGGCCTCGATCCAGGTGGATGTGGACGGCATCGAACCCGGCGCGCAGATCACCGCCCTTTGGCGTGGCAAGCCGGTATTCATCCGGCGCCGCACTGAAGAGGAGATCGCAGCCGCGCGGGAAACTCCGCTTGCGGATCTGCCCGACAACAACAGCCGCAGCGTCAACGCGCCAGGCGATGGCGCGGACCAGAACAGGGCGCTGGACGAGGCGGGCGAATGGCTGGTCATGATCGGTGTTTGCACGCATCTTGGGTGCGTCCCACTGGGCGAGGCGGGCGATTTCGACGGCTGGTTCTGCCCATGCCACGGGTCGCACTACGACACCTCGGGGCGCATCCGTAAAGGCCCGGCACCGCAAAACCTTCATGTGCCGCAGGCCGAGTTCATTTCCGACACAGTGATCAAGCTGGGATAAGGAGAAAACCACATGTCCGGTATCCCGCACGACAAGTACGAACCGCAGTCCGGCGCTGAAAAGTGGGTCGAGAGCCGCCTGCCGGTGCTTAGCCTGCTGCACGCGACGCTGACCATTCCGACGCCCAAGAACCTGAACTGGATGTGGATCTGGGGCATCATCCTGACATTCTGCCTGGCGCTGCAGATCATCACCGGCATCGTTCTGGTGATGCACTACACGCCCGACACGACGCTGGCGTTTGCATCCGTTGAACATATCATGCGGAACGTGAATGGCGGCTGGGCGCTGCGATACATCCACATGAACGGCGCGTCCCTGTTCTTTATCGCCGTCTATTTCCACATCTTCCGCGGTCTCTATTACGGGTCCTACAAGGCCCCGCGCGAGATCACGTGGATCATCGGGATGCTGATCTATCTGCTGATGATGGGCACCGCGTTCATGGGCTATGTGCTGCCGTGGGGGCAGATGTCGTTCTGGGGTGCCACCGTGATCACCGGCCTGTTTGGCGCGATCCCGGGCATTGGTGAGACGCTGCA
>CAYWND010000092.1:4378-8733 GCA_964459085.1 uncultured Oceanibium sp.
TGGCTGCTGGGTGGACCGGCGGTGGACAACTATACGCTGACCCGGTTCTTCAGCCTGCATTATCTGTTGCCGTTTGTGATTGCGGGTCTGGTGATCGTCCACATCTGGGCGTTCCATTCGACTGGCAACAACAACCCGACGGGCGTGCCTGTGCGGACCGACAGCATGGACAACGTCAAGAAGGACACGCTTCCGTTCTGGCCGTATTTCGTGATCAAGGATCTGTTCGCGCTGGTGTTCATCCTGGCGATCTTTGCGGCGATCGTCGGGTTCATGCCGAACTATCTGGGTCACCCGGACAACTATATCGAGGCGAACCCGCTGGCGACGCCTGCGTATATCGTGCCGGAATGGTACTTCCTGCCGTTTTACGCAATCCTGCGCGCCATCACTTTCGACATCCTGTTCCTGGAGGCGAAGTTCCTGGGCGTTCTCGCGATGTTTGGGGCCATTGCCGTTATGGCGCTGGCGCCGTGGCTTGACACGTCGAGCGTGCGGTCGGGCAGATACCGGCCGCAGTTCAAGATCTGGTTCTGGCTGCTGGTTGTGGTGTTCTTTGTGCTGATGTGGGCGGGCGCGATGCCGGCCGAAGGCATGGTGCCGCTGATCTCGCTGATGGGGACCATCTATTGGTTCGCCTACTTCCTGATCATTCTGCCGGTGCTTGGCGTGATCGAGAAACCGCAGGCGCAGCCCGAGAGCATCGCGGCGGATTTCGACGAGCACTATCCGGTCGAAGCCGGCACTGACGGGGCCGCAGCCCCAAAACCGGCCGAGTGATGCTGAGGACAAGGACAAGACACATGAAACGCACTTTCATCCTTTCCGCAGCGCTTTCCGCCGGGCTTGCCGTGGCGGGCACTTCGGTCTTTGCCGCGGTCGGCGACAAAGAGGTCGAGGACTACAGCTTCTCGTTCGAGGGGCCGTTCGGATCCTATGACAAGGATCAGCTTCAGCGTGGGTTGCAGGTCTATACCGAGATCTGTTCAGGCTGCCACGGCCTGCAATACGTCGCGTTCCGTACGCTGGAAGACCTGGGATACACCGACCCCGAGGTGCGGGCCTATGCCAAGAACTTCTTCGTGCCCGACACCGGCCCTGACGCTGAACCGGGTGACGAGCGCGAGGCGGGCCCGACCGACCACTTCCCGGGATCCTCGGTCGAGAATGCACCGGACCTCAGCCTAATGGCCAAAGCGCGTGCGGGCTTTACCGGACCGATGGGATCGGGGATCAACCAGTTTTTCAAGGGAATGGGTGGCCCCGAGTACATCGCATCGCTCCTGACTGGGTACACCGGCGACGAAAAGGAAGAAGCCGGTGTCGTACTTTACGAAAACAAAGCGTTCGAAGGCGGCTATATCTCGATGGCACCGCCGCTCTATGGCGACGATGTCGAGTATGCTGACGGCACCGAGGCTACGCTGGAACAGGTGTCTCAGGATGTCGCCGCGTTTTTGATGTGGACCGCGGAACCCAAGCTGGATCAGCGCAAGACCGCAGGCATCACGGCGGTACTGTTCCTGGCATTCCTGACGGTGCTTTTGTACCTGACCAACAAAAAGCTCTGGTACCCGGTCAAGCACCGCAAACAGCCAGGCCCGGCGGAATAAGCCGACGCGGCACCGACATACGGCGAGGGGCGGCCTGGGCTGCCCCTTTTTCGTTCGTGGCGAAGCGGTTTGTCAGGTGCCCAGATAGTCCCGCAACGCCTGTGGCGGGTCTGCCAGCAGCCTGCGTGTCGCGACCGGTGCGTGGGCGACCCCATCCGCAACCAGTATGACCAGGTCGGCGATCCGTTCAGCATCGCGGATGTCATGGGTGACCATCAGAACCGTCATTCCCGATGATGCCTGACGGGCCCGCACCAGATCCAGCATCTCGGCCCGCAGTGCCGGGCCCAGCGCCGCAAACAGCTCGTCCAACAGCAGCACCGGCCGGTCCCGAACAAGCGCTCGGGCCAGCGCAACGCGGCTTTGCTGACCACCGGACAGATCCGCCGGCTTGCGGTCCAGCATGCCGTCCAGATCTACGTCCGCCAGCACGTTTTGGCGCTGGACAACCTGCTGTGGCGACAATCGCAGCCCCGGATCCAGCCCCAGCGCGACATTGTCCGCGACGTTCAGATGCGGAAACAGATTGTGGTCCTGGAACACCATGGTGACGGGTCGGTCCGACGGCGCGGTCTGGGTCTGATCCTTGCCCCCGACCCAAATCCGCCCTTCAGCAGGCGCAAGGAAGCCGGCCACCAGGTTCAGCACGCTGGACTTGCCCGCGCCCGAAGGCCCGACCAGGGCGACAGACGCCCCAGAGGGGACGGCCAGATCCGCAGTCAGCGAAAACGCGTCCAACCGAAGGCGGATGCTATCGAGACGAATGTCCAAGCCGTCCCCCCCTGTCGAAGATCCAGAACAGCGCCAGGCTGGTTGCCAGCAAGACCAGTGCCGCGCCAGCCGCATCGGCCATCCGGTACGCACCCATCAGCCGATACATATAGAGTGGCAAGGTCTCGACCCCCGGCGGCGCGAACAGGGTGATGACCCCCAGATCGCCAAAGCTCAACGCTGCGGACAGCCCGGCCGCAAAGCCCAGCGGCGCCCGGATTAGTGGCAACAGTACAACCCTGATGTAGGACAGGCCGCCGATCCCCAGATTGGCCGCCAGCCGCCCGTAGTCCCGGTGCGCCGCCTCGAATGCTGGGACCAGCGCGCGGACCGCAAACGGCAAGGCCATCGCCGCGTTGATCAGGCCTGTCACGGGCAGCGCCCACGCAAAGGGATCGACCACGCCGCGCATCAGGACAAAAAGTCCTGTGCCGATCACGAACGGCGAGGTCGCCATTATCATCAGCCCAGCGCCCTCGGCCGCGGTTCCGCCACGCCGTCCCAGTGATGCAATCAGCGCGGCCAGCGCAACCGACGCAATCATCGTGACGGTTGCTACGCTCAGCGCCAAAACCAGACTGGTTGTCAGGGCAGCACCCAGGCCCGACGGCAGACCGCTCAGCAGGGCAGGGATCCCGCGGGCCAGTACGGCCAACAGGGGCAGACCCAGAAACGCCACTGTAATACCGATAACCAGTCCATCTGCCCATAGCCCGCGCCGGTCAACGTCCCAGCGGGCAGGTGTGCGGCCAAGGCCCCGCGCGTCGGGTGCAGGGCGGCCTACTGCCAGGACCAGCAGAGCCACCCCGGCGCACAATCCGAACTGCACCAGAGCCAGCGCCGCGGCCCGACCCAGTTCAAAGTCGAAGCGCAACGCCTGATAGATCGCCAGCTCGATCGTCGTTGCCCTTGGCCCGCCGCCCAAGGCCAGTGCGACCGCGAACGAGGTCATGCACAACAAAAACACTAGCAGAAAAGCGCCAGGCAGGACCGAGGCCAGAATGGGACGCTCGATCACGCGGTGGACGTCCGATTGGCTCATGCCCAGTTGTCCAGCCAGGCGAAAGTGATCGGCAGGTACCCGCTGCCAGCCCTGGATGAGCAGGCGTGTGACCAGCGGCAGGTTGAAAAAGACATGGGCCAGCAGGATGCCCGCCAGCCCGTAGATACTGATCCGCCCAAGACCCGCATGGGCCGCAATGTCGCTGATCACACCACCGCGGCCCCAGACTGCCAGCAACCCCAGTATGGCCACGATCACTGGCAGCAGGAACGGCGCGCCGAGCAGCGAGATGATCGCCGCCCGGCCCCAAAACCGCCGCCGCATTAGCGCGCGCGCGAACGGGACGGCAAGCCCAACGCTGAGGGCCGCGGACAGCAGGGCCTGCATCACGGTAAAGCGGATTGCGCCCAGATCGGCCGGCGACAAGGCGCCGGCGCCCCCCGCGACCCAGATCAGCGCCCCAATTGGGGCCACCACCAGCAACAGCAGACCGGCCAGTACTGGCCAACCCGCCGCGCCGGTCATCCCGAAAGCGCGGCCAGCCATTCCGCCAGTGCCTCGCCCCGCAGGTCCCGGGCCTGGTCGGCAGGCAGGATCAGCGAGGTTTCGGGGGTGACCAGTGTATCGAACCCTTCCGGCAGCCCGCCTTGCGGGATCTTGGCCGGATACATCCAGTTCGTGGTTGGGATCACGCCCTGAAAGCCGTCGGTCAGCACGAAGTTCAGGAAGGCATCAGCCAGCTCTGGCTGATCGGTGGTGGTGGTCTTGGCCACCACCTCGATTTGCATATAGTGACCTTCGTCAAAGCTGGCTGCCGCCTTGGTCGCGTCCTCTTCGGCGATCAGGTGATAGGCGGGCGAGGTGGTGTAGCTGAGCACCATGTCGGCCTCGCCTTCCAGGAACATGCCGTAGGCTTCGGACCAGCCTTTGGTCACGGTCACGATCCGGGGGGCCAGCCCCTGCCAGAT
>CAYWND010000093.1:0-8686 GCA_964459085.1 uncultured Oceanibium sp.
ATGACATAGTCGGCGTCGCGACACGCGGTAACATCGGGATGCAGGCTGATGCGCAGGCCCGGCGTTTGCCGGGCGAGGACGGACATCGCTGCGGGAACCAAGCCGGTCAGAGTGGTGGGCACCACACCCAGGCGCAGCGTGCCTTGTAGCCCCTGATCGTCCATGACAGACGGCAGCAGGGTGTCGTAGTCATCGACGATCGTACGCGCGCGCTCGGCAATCGCGCGGCCCAGTGGTGTCAGAACCGGTGATCTGCGGGTCCGGTCGAACAACTCGACATCCCACTGCTGTTCCAAAGCGCGCATCTGCTGGCTGACCGCCGCATGGGTCACATGCACCGAGGCCGCCGCTGCGGAAAAGGTTCCGTGATCGGCAATCGCGACGAGCGAACGGAGTTGGCGCAATGACATGTGGGCCCTGGATTGGAGAGGTTGAAAGCAGAACTAACAGAATCGCGGCCTTGGCGGCAATCTGTGAAACAAGAGCTACATGACTGCCCGACGGATCAGGTTTAGCCCCATCAGGAAGAAAATCCCCAGCAAGAACCTGCGAAACCCTGTCTCGGACAGCCGGTGACGCAGCCGCTCGCCCGCTGCGAAACCGGCAAAGGTCGGGATCAGCAACGCAAAGGATATTCCGACTTCTCGCGCTGACAGGAACCCCTGGGCGGCATATCCTATGGCCAGCGGGACACTGCCCAGAAAGATCAGCAGCCCGCTGGCGCGCACGAACTCGTCCTTGGTCACACGCCGGGCGGCCAGGTAGACCGCCATCGGCGGGGCCCACACGGATGTCAGGCCTCCCAGGATCCCGGAAAGCGCCCCGGCGGTTATCTGCGCGGGCGTATCCAACCGGTCCGGGATCCTTGGCGCCCAGGGTGTCAGGTTTACCGCTACGAACACCAGGATGGCCGCGCCCAACATCCCGAACAAGAACCGATCCGGCGCATCAGCCGTCAAGGCAACTGTGGTGCCGACCCCGACGACCAGCACAGCGCCAAGGGGAAAATATGTCCCTAGCGCGCGCAGAACCTCGGACGAACGGTAGACCTGCCAGGCATTTGACACCAGCATCGGAACAAGGATCAACGCGATCGCGCTGCGGGGATCCAGCGCAAGCGTCAGAATCCCCAGCGCCGTCGTGGGCAGGCCCATGCCGGTCGATCCCTTGACAGCGCCCGCGATGACCAAGGCGACAACCAGCAAAAGTAACATCGCTGTGGATTCCATTTCGCCCTTCCTGCCTCGCCTTGGCGATCAAACCCAAGCGGTGCCGCATATTCAACCGTCAGTCGCGTCGGACCGGGGGCGAGACAGCCGCGACATCACCATCGGCCAGCTCGTCCGGTTGTTTGCCATAGGAACCGAAACGCGCCAGCACATCCGCCATCTGGTCGTCGTCCAGGATGACAGGCGTACCAGCCTGGCAGGCGATGAAATACTGCTTGCACAAGGCCTCGACCTCGACGGCCAACCATAGTGCGCGGGCAAGGTCCGCCCCAAAACAGATCATGCCATGGTTGGCCAGTAGACAGGCGCTACGGCCCTCGAGCGCCTCCAACATCGTGTCCGACAGCGCCTGGGTGCCAAAGGTTGCATAGCCCGCGCATCTGAGCGTCGCGCCACCGGTCACACCGATCATGTAGTGAAACGCCGGAACCTCGGTTCTGGTCGCAGCCAGCGCGGTGGCGTACGTCGAGTGGGTATGCACAATCGCCCCGGCCTCGGGGCGTGCGCGGTAAATATCATGATGCATGCGCCATTCCGACGATGGCAGCCAGTCGCCTATATACCCCCCGTCCAGATCCATCTGCACAACCTGAGCCGGTGTCATGCGGTCGTATGGCACCCCTGACGGTGTGATCAGAAATCCGTCCCCCGCACGAACGCTAACATTGCCCGATGTCCCCTGATTGATCCCGCAGGCATTCATCTGAAGGCAGGTGTCGATCACCGACTTGCGCAGTTTGGTGTGCGCGGCGCCACGTCGTGAAGAGGGTTTACTGGTCATGTTTGGCATATACTCCGAACAGCACACTGGGTGAACGGCAAAGGAATGCCGTGCGGGACACCGACTAAAGGGTTTCGCGCTGGCCCGATGCCGCCGCGCGCTTGATTGCCTCGACCAACCGTAACGACATCAGACCCTCGCAACCGCTGACCAAAGGGGAGCCAATGCCACGGACAAGGTCGACAAAATGGCGCAGCTGGGCCACCAGTGGATCCGTCGCTTCGTACGACAGTTTCTCTGCCTCCATCGGCTCCCACCAATCGCGTGCGCCGGGATGGCGCCAAATCCTCAGGTCCGGCACCGACAGGGATGCCCGGGTTCCCCCGATCATGTAGCAACTGGCGGGCATGTTGGGATAGGCGGGGTTTTCGGCGGATGTGAACTCCCAACTCCACGGGGCGACCACGGTATCCGAGACCGTGACGGTGCCCAATGCCCCGCTTACAAACTCCAGCAGGACGGTTGCCGTATCCTCGACCGCGAACCCGCGCGTCTTGCTGGACTGCATCGCCTGCACCGACGCGACCTCGCCACACAGGTGGCGGATCAAGTCGATGTCGTGGATCAGATTGATGAAAACCGGGCCAGCGCCTTCGGCACGGCGCCATTCTGGCAGAAAATAGTCCTGGGGTTTGTACAGCCAGAAGTTCGCATGGACAGCGACGATCTGGCCCAGTCGGCCTTGCTGAATTGCCTGGGCGGCCGCGGCGATCAGCGGATTGTGACGGCGGTGGTGGCCGACCAGGATGGGAACACCCGCCGCCTCGGCCTGATCGACAAGGGCTGCCGCTGCCGCAGACGTATCCGCGATGGGTTTTTCGATCAGGACAGGTATTCCACCAGAGATGCAGGCCTGCGCCTGCGTCGCGTGGAGGTGGTTGGGCGTGGCCAGGATCACCCCGTCCGGCTGGACGTCTTCCAAGCAGGTCTCGAGATCCCGGTATCCTGGTACGTCGTAGCTTTGCGCCAACTCTGCTGCTTCAGGATTAGGATCCACGATGGCCGCCAGCGTGGCGCCGCGACGGACCAGATCGATGTGCCGCCTGCCGATAAGCCCGGCACCGACTACCGCAATCCGCGCTGACCCTGTGCTGTTCGTGATGGCTGTCAACCGGCTGCCAACCGCTCAAACAGCCGCGCGACCGCTTCAGCGCCCGGGTCGTTATTGCCTTCCAGGTTTTCGCCCGAGACATAGCTGGCCCGGCCTGCCCGCGCGCGAGTGATCGTAGCAGTTGCGTCCGCCCCTTCGCGGGCCGCGCGGGCCGCCGCCGGCAACCCGGTCGGCAACGCCTCAAGAGCGGGCATCAGCGCGTCGATCAGGGTCCTGTCGCCAGGCCTTGCGCCGCCAACCTGCTGGATACGATCCAGACCCGATTTCAGGGCTTCGGCCAGCGGGCGTCCACCCGCCGCGGCATCGCCGGTGGCCGAGAAAAAGATCGCCAGGATGACCCCAGACGACCCGCCCATTGCCTGGCTCAACTCCGCCCCTATCGCGCGGCACAAAGCGTCAGTTTGCGCCAGCGGCAGGCGATCAACCGCCCCAAGCAACGCACGCGATGCGGTCGCTGCTGTAGATCCGGTATCACCATCGCCTGTCTTGGCATCCAGGGTGTTCAGATCATCCTCGGCCGCGATCAGCGCCTCGCAGCCTGCGCTGATAAGCGCCTTTGCGATCGGGTTCTCGGACGGCTGATGCTGGATCTGCTCCATCCCTTCAGGCATCCCGACAATGGCAACGTCCGAGACCGGCGCACAGCCTGGCCATGCAAGCGGCGCGACCGCCGATGCCAGACCGGCAGCCTGTGCTTCGTCCACTGGCAACAGCGACAGGGAAAACCCATGCATGTCCAGCGAGGTCATCATCGGTGAAGGACCGATCAGGTGAGTGATCCTGTCGGCAAGGCGCGACCGGCAGAGCTCTTCGGCCAACACAGACATCTCCAGCGGCGTCGCGCTGCCCAGGTTGTTCAGCAGTGCCACATGCGGCCCGGATCCGACCGACGGGGCCAGACGGTCCACCACCATCTCCATCGCTGCCCTGGCCGAGGTAAAGTCCACCTGCTCGACCCCCGGCTCACCATGGATGCCCAGCCCCAACTCGGCCTTGCCAGCGCCGATCCGTTCCTCTTTGGCCATGCCCGGCAACGTGCAGGTGTCCAGCGACATCCCGACGGACACCACATCTTCGATCACCCGCTCGGCGGCGCCGGTGACAGCATCGAGGTCCGCGCCCCCTTCGGCCATAGCACCCGCGATCTTGTGCACGAACAGCGTGCCCGCCACGCCGCGCGCCTGCGGGATTTCTGGCAGGGCGACGTCGTCATCCACGACCACCATCGAAACCTTGCGACCCAGCGCCCGCGCCCGTTCGGCCGCCAGCCCAAAGTTCAAGCGATCCCCGGTATAATTCTTGACGATCAACAGGCATCCCGCATCGCCGGTAACCGCCAGGATCCCCGCCAGCACCGCATCAGCCGAGGGCGAGGCGAACACATCGCCGCAAACGGCTGCGGTCAGCATGCCCTGCCCGACAAACCCCGCGTGGCTGGGCTCGTGCCCCGATCCCCCGCCCGAGACCAGAGCTACCCTGGAACGGTCCCAATCGGTCCTGACGACCACCTTGATATGCGGGTATCCGTCCAGCCGAGCCAAGCGGCCCCCACCGGTCCGCAAAAAGCCGTCGATCGCCTCGGGGACCAAGCTCTCCTTTGCGTTGATAAACTGTCTCATTTCGTTCCTCCGCTGCGGGGCCGGGGTCTGCCGCACCATGGCCTTCGTCCGACTGTTCTATCTGGATTGTGATGCTAAACCGCCTCGGCCATGGCACGCAGCATCAGCGCGGCCGAGGCCGCACCGGGATCCTTGTGCCCGATAGACCTGGCGCCCAGGCGGGCCGATCGCCCCAGCTTGGCCTCCATGTCTGTCGTCGCCTCGGCCCCCTTTTCAGCCGCGTCGGCGGCCTGAGCCAGGATCTGCGCAAACGTGCTGTCCCTGGCCGCGCCAGCGGCTTCGGTTGCGGGGGTCCATGCGTCCAGCATGGTCTTGTCTCCGGGCTGCGCCTTGCCGCGATGCGCTATGCCGTCGGCCATCGCAGCAACCATCTCGGCCGCGTCCGCATCCTGCAGATCCTGCTTGCCCTTCAGCGCCATTCCTGCCCGCATGAATGCCGTCGCATAAAGTGGGCCGCTGGACGCACCAACCGCGTTCAGAAAGGACTTGGCAGCGGTGTTGAACACGGTGGTCGGATCGGCCCCGTCCAGATCGGCCAGTGCAGCCCGCACGGCCCCAAATCCACCGGACATCGCCACGCCATGATCGCCATCCCCGATCTCGCCATCCAACCGGCAGAGCGCATCCCGCTCGGCGTCCATAACGTCCGCCACCGCCAGCAGCATGTCCCTTATCGTGTTCCCATCCGCCACCATCTCAGACCACCCGGAACATCGCGCAGTTGCAGGGTCGGTCGATCAACCGCGTCAACTCGTCGTCCAGATGCATGACCGTGACCGATGCGCCCGCCATTTCCAGCGACGTGCAGTAGTTGCCGACCCAGGTCGCGTGGGTCTCCAGTCCCGTGGCGCCCAACCGGGCCTGCACCCGGCGGTTCATGATGTAAAGTTCCATCAGGGGCGTCGCCCCCAGCGAGTTTACCAGCACCGCCACGCGATCCCCGCTTGCCGCGCCCATTTCATCCAGGATCCGGTCCATCATCTCGTCGACGATCTCGTCCGCGCTGCGCAGCGGCCCGCGTTCGATCCCGGGTTCACCGTGAATGCCCATGCCAATCTCCATCTCGTCGGCACCGATCTCGAAATTGTGCATGCGGGTTTCCGGCAGCGAACAGGGCGACAGGGCGACACCCATCGTAAAGGTCCGCGCGTTTGCGTGACGAGCGACACGTTCGACCTCGTCCAAACTCATCATCTCGTCGCAGGCGGCACCGGCTGCCTTGAAAATAAAGAAGTTTCCGGCCACCCCACGACGTTTTTCGATCTGATCACGGGGCGCCGAGGCGACATCGTCTGTGGTCAGGACCGTTCGCACCTCTATGTCGTCCATGGCCGCCATCTCGGCCGCCATGTCAAAGTTCATGACGTCCCCGGCGTAGTTGCCGTACATGAACAGAACACCAGCACCGCCGTTGACGTCCTGAACGCAGGCCAATGCCGGATCAGGCGGCGGCGAGGCGAACACGTTGCCGATTGCAGCCGCATCGGCCAGGCCCTGGCCCACGAAACCCACAAAGGTCGGCTCGTGCCCTGATCCGCCACCGATCACCAGACCCACCTTGCCGTCGCGTGGGCCGTTGCGCGCGATGATCGCGCGACCCGAGTGTTCCGATCGGCGCAAGGTGTCGCTGTGGGCCAGCAGGATGCCGTCGAGCATTTCGTCGACTGCGTTCTCTCCTGCATTGATGATCTTTTTTGTCTTCACCGCCGGTCTCCTCCCTGTGCCTGCTTGCCCGCGATTTAAACCGCGCTCAGCCTGGCGGGACAATCCCCTTGGACAGAATGATGTTGCCATACAGCCGGGTTTCCGCCGTCTGGACGATGCAATAGGCCTTTCGCGCCTCGACATAGAAGGCATGACGTTCGACACCGCGGACCTGCGCCGGGTTGTCGGCCGTCGCATTGATGATCCGCTGGAACTCCGCGACAACTTCGGGGACGGCGTCGGGGTCGCCGACAACCTCCATCGTGCGGGCCGGCGCATCGACATAGCTGTCCAGCGGCATAATCGAGAGAATCGCCTCCAGCGCCTCGGTCGCCGTTATGCCCGGCAGCCGTTCGATTCGCTGCGCACAGGCCTCGGCCGGGAAGTTTGCATCCGCAATCACCAGCTCGTCTCCATGCCCCATCGCCCTGAGATGGCGCAACAAATCCGGTGTCAGCGCAGTCGGTATTCCGATCAGCATGTCCTCCCCCTTCTCGCTTTGACGCGTTATTCCTCAAAAATGATTGACGTACATCATTTCATACCTCAACCTTTTCATCAAAGGGAGGAACAATGACACGCGTCACCGCGCAGGACGTGGCGGAAGAAGCCGGTGTAAGTCTGGCCACCGTCGACAGGGTCCTGAACCATCGCAAGGGCGTGCGCGAAGCGACCATTCAGCGAGTGATCGACGCGATGGATCGGCTGAACTTCGTGCGGGACCAGACCGCCGCAAATCTTGCGCGCGGGCGGTCGTATTCCTTCGTGTTCATTGTATCCGCCGGCGAAACCTCGTTCTTTAGCGATATCCGCAGCGAAATCGAAATCGCGCGAAGGAATGTAGCGAACGAGAGGATCAACATCGACATGGTGGCCGTCCCGCCGCTGGACCCACAGGCGATTGTCGATGCGATCGACCAGCTTGGCGACCGCATCGATGGCGTAGCACTGGTTGCGGTAGAAGGGCCGGCAGTCCGGGATGCGATCAGCTCGCTTCGCGAGCGCGGTGTCCATGTGATCACGTTCATCTCGGATATCCCGGGATCGGTCCGCGAGCGCTTTGTTGGTATCGACAACGTTGCCGCGGGCCGCGTTGCCGGAAGCCTGTTGAAACGCTTCATATCTCCACGGTCCGGCGATGTCGCGGTGGTGGCCGGATCGAGCACCCTTCGCGACCACGTGGAACGCCGGATGGGGTTCGAGCAAGTCATGCGGGCCGAGTGCCCCGGCCTGAACGTGCTGCCTTGGATCGAAGGCGAGGAAATGGCGGGCATCGTCGAGCAGAAGCTCTCGGCACTGTTGGCAGAAAACTCGGAGATCGTAGGGGTATACTCTCTGGGGGGCGGGACACGTGGCGTTATCGACGCCATTGGCGCTGCGAAACAGAACCTGAATGTTGTGACGACGGAGTTGTCACCGCACACAAGGGCAGCCCTGATATCGGGCACTGTGGACGCAGTTTTGGTTCAGGATGCCAGCCACGAGGTGCGCAGCGCGATCCGGGTGCTTAAGGCGCTGGCCGACAAATCACCGATCAACGAGAAACAGGAACGGATCCGCATCGAGATCTTTGTGCGGGACAATCTTCCATGAGGGGGACCAGATGAACACGATCAAGGGACCAGCGCTTTTCCTGGCACAGTTCGCGGGTGATGAGGCCCCATTCAATTCATGGGACTCGATTACCAAATGGGCCGCGGATTGCGGTTATGTCGGCGTCCAGATCCCCAGCTGGGACGGTCGGCTGTTCGATCTGACCAAGGCAGCCGATAGCAAGGATTATTGCGACGAGATCAAGGGGGTTGCGGCAGCCAACGGGATCGAGGTCACCGAGTTGTCGACCCACCTTCAAGGCCAGTTGGTCGCCGTACACCCGGCCTATGACGAGGCGTTCGACGGCTTCGCCGCACCCGAGGTACAAGGCAACCCCAAGGCCCGGCAGGAATGGGCCGTAGATCAGGTAAAAAAGGCGCTCAGCGCCTCTCGCAATATGGGTATCAATGCCCACGCGACGTTTTCAGGTGCGCTGGTCTGGCCCTACGTCTATCCCTGGCCACAGCGTCCCGCCGGTCTGGTCGAAACCGCCTTTGACGAGTTGGCGGCGCGGTGGACGCCGATCCTCGACCATGCCGAGGATTGCGGCGTCGATGTCTGCTATGAGATTCACCCAGGCGAGGATTTGCATGACGGCATCACCGCACGTCCTGCGCGTGATCCTGTTCGTGATTGTCACCTCTTTGGC
>CAYWND010000094.1:0-258 GCA_964459085.1 uncultured Oceanibium sp.
CGACTACGTAAAACAAACAAACCCGTTCCGGGGGCGGAAGGGTGGCAAGCCTGTCTACTCCGTCAGCCTGTCATTCGAGCCTGGCGATCCTAACGCTACTAAAGCCAACATGCTCAAGGCGGCTGACGAAGTACGTCACGTTCTCGGCATGCAGGATCATCAATGCCTTATTGTCGAACATACCGACACCAAACATCCGCACATCCATCTCATTATTAATCGTGTGCATCCCACGACTGGAAAATTCGCAAAGCTAAG
>CAYWND010000094.1:284-8680 GCA_964459085.1 uncultured Oceanibium sp.
GGCCCTGGAGTGGGAAAAGCGTCACGGCAAGATCGTGTGCCCACAGCGGCCTGAAAACTGGAAGAAGCGGGATTGCAATACCGCCAGAAAGAAATCGGCACGAACGGCCGGGGACCATACCGCCAAGGCCGGCTACGAAAAAGGCAAAGGACTCCCCCAATCCGAGATCGACTTCTGGAACAGGCATGGCGGTCCCGATCTGCGTGCTGTCCGCGCCGCGCGGGCCTACTACCAGGACCGCGACTATGCTGCCTGGAAGCGAAAGTATGCTCTGCGACTTGAGCGCGTTGAACTCAGACATGTGAGCGTCCATGGTAGAACTCTAGCGCGCATTGATCGGACGCTTGATCGAATGCGCGGTAAGAAGCGCAAAAGTACACGCTCGCCCAGCCAAGGCACGGCATCGCTAGTCTTTGCAGCTGTGCGTGGTGCCGCCCATGGCATTGTTGCCCGTATTGCGCATCGCTCTGACATTGCCAAACTCAGCAGACTTCGCCGCGACATCGTCCGTGAACGCGATGTCCGATATTCAGAGACCCTCAAAGACCGAAAAGCCGCGCTCGAAAAGATGAAGCGCATTCATGCATGGCAGAACCGTTTGGATGAGAGGCGCTGCCGGAATTATCGAGACAGCGACACACGAGAATGGCGCGATCGTCGCGATCGATGGGACCTGGGTAAGGTAAAGCCTCCACTCTTCGGCAGCGTCGACATGGCGTTCTATGATGTGGCTGAAAGCAGAGATTGGCGCAGGGCTGCGGATGATCGTCAGGCGCTTGGAGAACAGTTGGGCATGGAGCCAGTCTCAAACAAGCTGCCTTACATTCCGAGAAACACGCAACACCACCAAACCAAAGTTGCTGCCGATGCCAAACGGACCGCGAAACAGCGCCAGGAGAAAACTAAACGTCGTTCAACCGGCCGCAAGAGAAAGCCGCGGCCAAGGCGTCCCGACTAACAATGTCCGCTACTCGAACAAGAGCAGGCACTATGCTGTCAATTTGACAGGCCTCAGCCGCCGTCTGTTGTGATCAATTTGCGGCCTTCGAACACTTTACGCCCGATCTTCGATTCGGGCTAGGGCATTGGCTTGCTCAACGCGATACGCCCATCTTTGCAGCAAGATCTGGCGATAACCCGGTTGACGTTCGTTATTCAATATCGTAAGTGCAAACTAACTTATCCTTTTGATCATTGGATATGCAGTGCAGTCTGAACGTACAGTCCTTCTCGTGTCTGACGACCGCAAGCAGATTGCGGAAGCGAAGAAAGCACTCTCGGCTGATACGGACTATCGGCTGATCGTGTGTCGAGGCGAAGATGAGGCCCTGAAGAAGCTTGAGGACGTACAAGCACATCTCATTATTTGCGACTTTGACAGCATCGGCGAGACCACCAGCAACGTCCTGACAAAGGCGCGAGTGTCGCGGCCCCACATGACACGAATTCTGGTGGGATCCGAAAAGTCGAAGCGTCGCCTAACTGATCTCGGCAATCGCGCAGCGGTGTACCTTTATGCGTTGAAGCCCGTACCTGGTGACCTGATGCGCCTGATTGTCAAGCGTGCACTGGAATTCTCCGAGCTGTCTCGCCGACATCGCCTCGTTTCACGCGAACTGAAAATCTCCATGGACGATGATCTGTTTGGCGAATCCAAGTCGATCCCCGTCAAGGGCGCCTGGTCTCAGTTTGAACGGCTGGTCTACGTCAGTGCGTCGATGGACGATCTTTGCCGACAGGCGAAACAAGCCGCGCAAACAGAACTACCAGTGCTCATCGAAGGCGAAACGGGGACGGGAAAAGAGCTGCTCGCGCGCGCCATCCACTATAATTCATCGCGCATGGAATCGCCGCTGCACGTGCAAAACTGTGGCGGCATGCCTGAAGACACGCTTTACTCGGAACTGTTCGGTCACGTCAGAGGCGCCTTTACCGGAGCCGTTGCATCCCGCCTCGGCCTCTTCCGTGCTGCCGACGGCGGCACAGTGTTCCTGGACGAAATTTCCGACGTTTCGCCGGGCTTTCAGGTCAGCCTGCTGCGGTTCCTGCAAGAAGGTGAAGTCAAACCTCTTGGCTCAGATAAAATCGAGCGCGCTAGCGTTAGAATTATCGTTGCGAGCAACCGGCCGCTGTTAAAGCTCGTGGAGGCCGGCGAGTTCCGCCGCGATCTGTACTACCGGCTCAAGGGCTTTGAGTTATCCATTCCGCCGCTTCGCGAACGGCCGGATGACATCCCCGCACTCGTGGACTTTTTTATTGAGAAGCATGCCGGCGTCGTCGGGCGGCGTGTGGTTGGCGTCACGCGCGATGCATTGGCGAAGCTGGAAGCTTATCACTTTCCAGGAAACGTTCGCGAGTTAGAGTCGGAGGTTCGCCGAATGGTGGCCCTCGCCGATCAAGGCGGCTACATCTCCGCCCGGCACTTGTCCGCCGCCCTTAAGGATGTGCAGCCATCGCCGTCAGATCGAAACCAGTTTGCGGTCCCCGGCCAGTCCCTCAAGTCCATGGTCGAAGCTCTTGAGAAAGATGTGGTGCGCGCGACGCTCCAGCGATACCGTTGGAACCAAAGCAAGGTCGCCGGCGAACTTGGGCTCTCTCGAGTGGGGCTCGCCAACAAGATTAAGCGATATGATCTGAAGGCGCCTGCGTAGTCGAGGGATTACAGCAATGTCCGACGACAAAACGCGTGTCATTCGCTTCCCGCAATCACGCGTATCCGGCAGCAGCAAGCACAAGCCAATCGTAGATCTTGGCCTGTCGGATCGCGCGCGCCAGATCGACTCGTCCGGACGAGGCGCGCATGGCCATTGGTGCAGCCACTGTCGTGGGGTCTGGTTTGGCCGAGCCGGAGAGGTTGAGTGCCCGGTTTGCGGCAATCGACATGGCTAGAACAACCTCGCTCAATAAGTCAGACAACGACCCAGCACCTGCTAAGCGGGTATGCAGGACGCAAACAAACAAAGTTTACAAACCTGCGCCCAGCAAGCCCTGCATTCTTGCAATCATCTGAAAAAAAACAATTTTATCTCGTTCCCCAAGTTGGCACAGCATTTGCTTGCCGTTAACCAAGTCGCAACATAGCGACCTGTTCAGCCGGCTGAATTGCGTCCGGCCCAATCGAGGGAGATCCCAAGCATGGCCAATTTGTTGTGGCTCCAAGGTGGTGCCTGCTCCGGCAACACGATGTCGTTTCTCAATGCTGAAGAGCCAAGCGCCTGTGACCTGGTGACGGACTTCGGCATCAATGTGTTGTGGCAACCGTCGCTCGGACTTGAGCTCGGTGACGATGTGAAGGCAATCCTTGAAAAGTGCATCTCAGGTGAGATCAAACTGGATATTTTTGTTTTTGAAGGCACCGTCATTAACGCGCCAAATGGAACTGGCGAGTGGAACCGCTTCTGCGGCCGGCCCATGAAGGAATGGGTCAAGGAGCTTTCCGGCGTTGCCGACTTTGTTGTGGCGATCGGTGATTGCGCGACGTGGGGCGGCATACCGGCAACGGCGCCCAATCCGTCCGACAGTGAAGGGCTGCAATTCCTTAAAAGAGCCAAGGGCGGCGCGCTCGGCGGTGACTTCGTCTCCAAGGCCGGCCTGCCCGTGATCAACATCCCGGGCTGCCCAGCGCATCCCGATTGGGTTACTCAAATTTTGGTTGGCGTTGCGACTGGCAGGGCCGGCGACATCGGCCTCGATGATTTCAATCGTCCGAAAACGTTCTTCTCGAGCTTTACGCAGACGGGCTGCACCCGGAACATGCACTTTGCTTACAAGGTGTCGACGACAGCGTTCGGCCAGCGCAAAGGCTGCCTGTTCTATGACCTTGGTTGCCGCGGTCCGATGACCCACAGCCCTTGCAATCGCATCCTTTGGAACCGGCAGTCGTCGAAGACGCGTGCGGGCATGCCATGCCTCGGCTGCACGGAACCTGAGTTCCCCTTCTTTGATCTGGCCCCGGGCACCGTCTTCAAGACGCAGACGGTAATGGGCGTCCCGAAAGACCTGCCCGAAGGCGTCAACAAGACCGGCTACGTCAAACTGACAGCCGCCGCCAAAGGTGCGGCACCGGCATGGGCAGAAGAAGACATTTTCGTCGTTTAGTCGACGCACAGAAGGAAGTTACGTATGTCTGCAGCAGTACAAACGCTAGATATCTCACCTGTCGGCCGCGTCGAAGGAGACCTCGATGTTCGCGTTGACATTCAGGATGGTGTCGTCACCAACGCCTGGACCAACGCGGAAATGTTTCGCGGGTTCGAGCTCATCTTGAAAGATAAAGACCCGCAAGCGGGTCTCGTCGTGACGCCTCGTGCGTGCGGGATTTGCGGCGCATCTCACCTTACGTGCGCAGCGTGGGCTCTGGATACGGCGTGGGGCACGACCGTGCCGCGCAATGCCATTCTGGCCCGCAACCTTGGGCAGCTTGCCGAGTCCATCCAGTCGCTACCACGGCACCACTACGGCTTGTTCATGATCGACTTCACGAATAAGAATTACTCGGGCAGCCAGTTCTTCGAAGAAGCGGTCAAGCGCTATTCACCGTTCACCGGAACCTCCTACGAGGCCGGCGTGACGATTTCCGGCCGCCCGGTAGAAATCTACGCGTTGCTCGGTGGCCAGTGGCCGCATTCGTCATACATGGTGCCGGGTGGCGTTATGTGTGCGCCAACACTAACCGACGTGACGCGCGCCTGGTCCATCCTCGAGCACTTCCGCCGGAACTGGATCGAGCCGCTTTGGTTTGGCTGCTCGATGGAGCGCTATGAAGAAATTCAATCGTACGATGAATTCATGGCCTGGCTGGACGAACGCCCGGAGCATGCCAACTCCGACCTTGGCCTCTATTGGCGCATGGGCAAGGAGATCGGCCTCGACCAATACGGCAGGGGACACGCCAAGTTCATAACGTGGGGCTACCTGCCACACGAAGACAAGTACAACAATCCAACTATTGCCGGCCGCAACGGTGCGGTCATCATGAAGTCCGGCGTCTACGATGGCGCAACGGACACGCACAAGGTGATGGACCAGGTCCATGCCCGCGAGGACATGACCCACGCCTGGTATGACGAGAGCCAGGAAGTGCATCCATTCGATCGCACAACCAAGCCGATTGACAAGAATGTCATCGACCCGGAAGGCAAGTATTCCTGGTGCACCGCCGTCCGGCACGCCGAAAACGGTCGCCTCGAGGCGGGGCCATTGGCCCGGCAGCTCGTTGCCGGTGGCTCGCACGGCGAGGCGTGGCAGCATACCGACCCACTCATCCTCGACATGTACCGCAAGATGGGTGGCCCTTCTATTCTGCTACGGCATTTCGCGCGCATGCACGAGCTGTGCAAGCTGTACCGCGAAGCCGAGCGCATTCTGCGCGAGTTCAAACTGAACGATGAGTGGTACATCAAGCCGACCGAGACTGACGGTCAGGGCTGGGGCGCAACCGAAGCCATTCGCGGCGCGCTCTGCCATTGGATCGAAGTGAAAGGCGGCAAGATCTCGAACTATCAAATCATCGCTCCAACAACATGGAACGTGGGGCCGCGTGCAAGTGATGGCGAGCGTGGGCCGATCGAGCAGGCCTTGATTGGAACACCGATCAAGAATTCTTCGGACCCGGTCGAGGTCGGTCATGTGTGCCGCTCGTATGACTCCTGCCTCGTTTGCACCGTTCACGCGCATGATGCCAAATCGGGCGACGAACTGGCCCGCTTCCGAACGGCCTAACGTCTGCGGCAATAGCCAGCCGGCGACAGCTTCGTCGCCGGCTGCATTTGGCGCCAGCTGCCGGAGGATGTCATGGCGATACCAAAAGATGGTGACGCACTCGAAAAGTCTAACCAGGAGTTCATGGATCGCTACGGCGTGCTTCCTGCTGATGCCGACCATGGAACGCTGTTGAAGATGATTGAAGATCTGCTGAAGGGCGGATTGAAAACCGATGTCGAGCCCTTTCCGGAGACCGATCGGGAGTTCTCCGAAATCCTCGACGAACTGCGTGCGCTGGACTTCAATCAGCTTCGCGAAAAACTGGTTATTTCCGGCTGGCTGCTCGAGCCATATGGCGAAGACAAAATGCGCTGCCAGGAATGCATGTACTTTCTCGTCCATAAACGATGGTGTGATCTGCCTGAGCTAAGCTTACCGGCGGAACCCGAATGGTGGTGTCGTCTCTGGCGAATTTGAGGATGGATCGATGGGAGACGGAAACAGCACCTCAGAAGATGACACGCTGCGCGCCGGTATTGCGCAACGCCTCAATGGCGGCCTTGAAACCGAAGTGTTTCCGAGGGCCGAGACATCGGAGATGGTCAATGAGATTGTGCAACGGCTGAAAACAGACGCTGCTGATGATCTCGAAGCAAAGCTCGTGATCGGTGGATTTACAGACCACACCATCACAGTTGAAGACCTCGAGCAGCCCTGCGAAACCTGTATGTACTATCTCGTTCATCGCAAATTCTGCGAACTGCCAGAACTGATGCTGCCGGTCGAGCCCGAATGGTCCTGCCGTCTGTGGCGGATTTAAGTCGATGCTCGCAGTCATTGGATGCGGCAACACAAACAGATCCGATGATGGGGTCGGATCTGCTGTCATTGAGACGCTACGAAAGCACCACCTGCCCGAAGGAACCGTCTTGTTCGACGCTGGAACCGACGGCATGTCGGTCATGTACCAGGCGCGTGGGCTAACCGGCCTCATCATCGTTGATGCCAAAGTACCGGAGGGGAACCCGGGCTCAATTTTTGCAGTGCCGGGTAACGTTCTGGCCAAGCCGCCCAACGCAAGCTTCAACCTGCACGATTTCCGATGGGACCATGCCCTGCATGCCGGCAAGCAAATCTACAAAGACGAATTCCCGGAGCAGATAAAAGTGTTCTTGATTGAGGCCCAGTCTCTCGAGTTAGGCATTGGGTTGAGCGCCCCCGTCACCAAGGCCGTCGACACTGTCGCGCTTCAGATCTCTGAAATCGCCAAGGCATTCGTTGCCGACAGGGAATTTTCGTCGTGACGAGACTTGTTTCCGTGTCACGGGGCGCAGTGTATCTGACGGCGGAAACCTGTAGCACCTATTTCAATGGCATTGATGCGGCCGCCCTCCTCATTCGCGATGGCGCGTTGCACGTTCTGCCGGTCAGCCACGTGGCATCCGGCGGCGCATTACTCAAGATCCGAAACTCAAGCGGCGACAGGGTCGTCGCGGCGCCTGACTTGTTTGCTGAGCATGGCCTGACTGATTGGCAGGCATCAGACATCGAAGCGCACTGGTCGAGCAACGACGCAGCGCTTGTCATACCTTTGCCAGGCGCGCAAAAGCTGCAAACACAGTTTGCAAAATGATATTTTTGTAGACAATTGGCTTTGTGGCCATCTATGGTCGCCTGCAACACTAATCGGTGCACAAGACACCGTTCGCAGGAAACGCCAAAATGGTTGCGCGCAGTAGAGCGGCTGATCAACTCGCGGCTGCATTGAAAGCCGTCGAGAGCGAAGACGCCACGATCCAGGAAAAAGCAGAGATGCTGATGGAGATGGCCATGGGTCTCCAGCAGCAACCCAAGTCACCGACTGATCTTGAGACCGCTGTTGTTCTCTATGAAAAAGCGTTGGAGATTGGCAGCGGCCAATCGCAACTGCTGGCGGCACGCATCAATGCGCGGCTCGGCACCGCACTCATGGCCATGCCGGCACCAGACACGACCCCGCTGGAGCGCGCCCATTTGGTTTTCGAAGCGGCGCTTGAAGTGCTCGCCAAAGAGGGATTGCCGGAAGAGATAGCAGAGGCCGAGATGAACGTTGGCCTGACGCTGCAAACCTTGGCCGGCGTTCATAAGGCGCGCATTCAGGATGCAATCTCTGCCTATCAACGAGCTCTGAGAACATTCGACAAGACGAAGCATCCGCAGGAATTCGCGATCCTGCAAAACAATCTGGCGACAGCGTTTCTTTCCATCCCGTTTACCGACCAGCGTTCCGCGATGCGTGAGGCGCTCGCCGTCCAGGCCTTTCAAGATGGCCTGTCGGTGGTAACGCTGATCGATCATCCAAACGAATACGCGATGCTGCAGAACAATCTCGGCAACGCATTGCAGTACGCATCATCCAGCCATCGTGTCGAAAACGGCTTCAGAGCTTTGGAAGCTTATGACGAGGCCTTGAGGGTGCGCGAGGCACGCACGATGCCCGGCGAGTATGCCAACACAATCGCAAACAAGGCCAACTGCCTGTCCAACCTGCCTGATGATCCGTCTGACCCCGATTCAGGAAACGAAGAGAACATCAAGGCAGCGGTCGCTCTCTACGAAGAAGCGGCAAATTTGTTCGAAGAGACCGGTGAGGCTGACAAGGCGCAGATCACGCGCAGCGCACTTGAAGAGCTCCTCGTCGAGCAATCTCAGCA
>CAYWND010000095.1:0-8603 GCA_964459085.1 uncultured Oceanibium sp.
ACCGGCTGCCAGGCGCCGCGAGAGGTCCGGCAACAACACGACGCCAATGGCAATGCCCACCACACCCAGGGGCAATTGATACAGCCGGTCCGCAATGGACAGCCAGGCGACAGCGCCATCGAAGAACGATGCAACCTGGCGCCCGACCAGCAGGTTGACCTGAACGACCCCGCCCGCCAGCGCCGCCGGGGCCGCGATCACGGCAAGCCGACGCAACTCGGGCGTCAGGCGCGGGCGCGCGGGCAGCAGGGTATAGCCTGCCCGCCGCGCTGCCAGCGAGACCAGTGCCAATTGTGCGATACCCGCGACAGGCACCGACCAGACCAGCGCGCGGCCCACGTCGCCCCCGGTCAGCGCGACGGCCCCCATCGCAGCAACCAGGATGATATTCAGCAGCACAGGCGCTGCGGCCGGTGCCCAGAACCGGCCAAGCGCGTTCAACACACCACTCAGCAGGGCTGCGAGCGAAATGAACAAAATGTAGGGAAACACGATGCGCCCGTACTCGACCGCAAGCTCGAACCGCGCATCGCCGACGAAACCGCTGGCCATCGCCATGACCAGTACGGGCATGAACACTAGCGACAGGCCGGTCAACAGGATCAGGATCAGTCCCAGGATCGTCGCGGCGTCGCGGGCAAACGCCAGGGCACCATCGCCGGTCTCGGCCCGTTTCGAGAACATGGGCACGAAGGCCATGTTGAACGCGCCTTCGGCAAAGAACCGGCGAAACATGTTGGGCAGCGCGAAGGCGACAAAGAACGCCTCGGCCGCCGGTCCGGCACCCAGGAAGGCCGCGATCATGATGTCACGGACAAAGCCCAGGATGCGGCTGGCCAGGGTCCAAAGCCCAACCGTCAGAAAGGCTGGCAACAACCGGATCTTGCGGGTCACGGTGCCATGGCCCGTTCCGCACCTGCCTGGATTGCCGCACGCAGCCGCTTTTCGATCGCTTCCTGTTTCGATGCAGCATGGATTTTCAACCCGAACAGGTCCTTGACGTAGAAGGTATCCACCGCCTGCTCGCCATAGGTGGCAATGATCGCGGACGAGATCGAGATGTTCGAGGCCGCCAGCGTGCGCGTCAGATCATACAGCAATCCGGGGCGGTCGCGCGTGTCGACCTCGATCATCGTGAAGATCTCGGACCCGTCATTGTCGAACCGGATCTGCGTGGGCACGATGAACTCGGCCTCGCGCTTTTTCAGGCGATCCTTGTCGCGGAACGCCTCTTTCGCGACGATGTCCCCGGCAAGGGTCTTCTGGATTGTGCGACGCAGTCTGGTCAGGCGGCTGGCCTCGAACGGTTGGGCATCGCGGTCCTGGATCCAGAAGACCGGCGTCGCGATACCGTCGCTAGTGGTGTAGGTGCGGGCGTCCAGGATATTCGCGCCCACCAGTGCCAGCGCCCCCGCCAGCCGCGAGAACAGCCCGGGATGGTCCTGCATCGCAAACGCTACCTGTGTCGCGTCGCGGTCGGTATCGTGGGCGATGTCGATCGCCGGCTTGTCCGGTTTGACTTGCTGGACCAGTCTGGCAAACACCGCCTGTGTATCGGGCCTGAGGCCCAACCAGTAGGCGCTGTAATGTCGGTCACATTCGGTATCCAAGTCCGCCGCTGACCAGTCCGGCAACTGGTCGCGAAACGCCGCTTTGGCCTCGTCCACGCGCTCGGTCAGCGATTGGGGATCGGCCTCGCCCGTCAGAACCTCCAGCGTGCGGGCGTAAAGGGTGCGCAACAGCATCGCTTTCCAGTTGTTCCAGATCCCCGGACCTACGCCGCGAATGTCGCAGACCGTCAGAACGCACAGCAGTTTCAGCCGGTTGGGGGTGCGGACCATACGACCGAAGTCGCGCACGGTCCGGTCATCCGCCAAGTCCCGTTTTTGCGCGAAATCGGACATCAGCAGGTGGTTCCGGACCAGCCAGACGACGGTTTCAACCTCGTCCTCGGGCAGGCCAAGGCGCGGCCCCAGGTTTTCTGCGATCTCGGCGCCAACCTCGGAATGCGGCCGCTGGCGACCCTTGCCGATATCGTGCAACAGCAGCGCGGTATAGAGCACCCTGCGATTGACCCCGCGCGCCAGGATACCCGAGGCGATAGGCAACTCTTCGGTCAGGGTGCCTTCCTCGATCGCGAACAGGTTCGCAATGCACTGGATCGTGTGCTCGTCCACCGTGTAGTGGTGGTACATGTTGAACTGCATCATCGCGACGATCCGGCCGAAATCGGGGATAAACGCGCCCAGAACCCCCATTTCGTTCATTCGCCGCAGCGCCCGTTCCGGGTTGTGCGGGTTCAACAGCAGGGTCATGAACAGGCGGTTGGCCTCGGCGTCTTCGCGCATGCTCTGGTCGATCAAATGCAGCGAGCTGGTGACGCGCCGCATGGCGTCGGCGTGGATCAGATAACCCGTTTCCAGTGCGGCATCGAACAGACGCAGGATGTTCAGCGGATCGCTGTCGAATGCGTTCGGATCCTCGAGGTCGATGCGTCCGTTGCGAATGATGTATCCGGCCGGCGCGGTCGGCCCGCCCCGCGAGAAGACGTTCATCAGCGTCCGTCCCACGCTGGGCTTTTGCTTGATGTGCTCGGCCTCGAGGGCGACCAGGAAGATCCGTGTCAACTCGCCCACCAGGCGCGCGTGGGTGAAGTAGGTCTGCATGAAACGTTCGACCGCGCGCTGGCCTGCCGTGTCTGTGAACCCCAGCCGGTTGGCAATCTCGACCTGGGTGTCGAAGGTCATTTTTTCGGTCGGGCGCCCCGCCACCAGATGCAGCGCGCAGCGTGCAGCCCACAGGAAGTTCTCGGCATTGCGGAAGTTGTCCATCTCGGTCTGGCTGAACACACCTGCCGATAGCAGATCTTCGGGCGTCCGCGCCCGGTTGAGGTATTTGGCAATCCAATAAAGGGTCTGCAGATCGCGCAGGCCACCCTTGCCCTCTTTGACATTGGGTTCCACCAGATAGCGCGAGCCGCCCTGGCGCCGGTGCCGTTCCTCGCGCTCTTCCAGCTTGGCCTCGAGGAATTCTGGCCCGGTCTTGTCAAAAAGCTCGGCCCACAGGCGTTGATCCAACTCTTCCGCCAGTGGCTTGGCCCCGGCCAGGAACCGGTGCTCCAGAAGTGCCGTGCGGATGGTCAGGTCTTGTTGGCCCAGGCGAATGCATTCGTCCACGGTTCGCACGGCCTGTCCGACCTTCAGTTTCAAATCCCACAAGATATAAAGCGTGCTTTCGATCACGCTCTCGCCCCAGGCGGTCTGCTTCCACGGGGTCAGGAACAGCAGATCCACGTCCGAGAACGGCGCCATCTCGGCGCGGCCATACCCACCAACTGCCAGGATCGTCAGCTGCTCTCCGGATGTCGGGTTCGGGTTCGGGTGCAGGGTGTCGGTCACGAACTGCCAGGTTGTGCTGACCAACAGATCGGTCAGCCGCGTGTAGGCGCGGATGGCGTCGCGGGCCGAAAACGGATCCTCGGTCAGGCCTTGCGCGATCCGCTCGCGTCCGGCGGTGTTTTCCTCGGTCAGTCGAGCAATCAGCGACTGCCGCAACGCACCGGGGGCCAGGCCCTGGTTGGCAAGCCTTTCGAGGTCCGAGTGCAGCGGCGCCGGATCCAGATCATAGTACACGCCAGGTTCGGCCTGCGTGTCAGGAGCCGGGCGTGACAAAACTGCGCGGCGCCGGATCTATGGCCTGCGCCGTCCCTTCGATAACCTCGACAATGGCCAGCGCGCGTTCATTGCGACCGTCTGGCAGCAGCCGGAAGATGCCGCCCACACCGGCATACCCCGCGGGTTTGGTGATACGGGCAGGCGTGAACGCGTCGTTGCGGCCTTCGGCGCGGGCTTCGGCCACCAGGGCGCCAATAGCGGCGACCCCGTCATAGCCCAGCGAGGCCAGCGGATGCGGCAGCGCGCCATAGTTTGCCTCGTAGCGGTTACGGAACTGCTGCGCAAGCAGCGGGTCCGAGGCCGCGAACCACCCGGCATCCAGGCCCGGCTGTGCCATCGCCTGCGGGCTGGTGTCCCAGCGCTGCAGGCCGATAAAACGGACGGCCTCTTTGCGCACGCCCAGGCCGCGCAGCGTTTCGGCCACGAAGGTCAGCCCCCCGGTTGGGCCATCAGTCAGAACCACGGCCATCGCGCCGGAGCCGCGCACCGCCTTGGCCGCGTCCGGAATGGTGTCTGTGATGCCCTGAACCGACAGCGGATAGGCCGAGACGGACACGATCTGAGACCCAACGGCGGCGGCCGCATTCGCGATTGCTTGTCCAGCCAATTCGCCCTCGGGACCCTCAGGGCGGACAATCGCCAGGTCGGTGACGCCTTGTGCGGCCGCATATCCCACAATCCGGCGCGCGGTGTTGTCGAATGTGTTGCCCAGCACATACAGATTATCGCCCGCGATCTGGGTGTTGTTCGAAAAACTCAGCACCTGGACCCCGCGGGCCGACGCCACCGGGGCCACCGCCGTCGCCGAGGTCGAAAACAGGGGCCCGAGGATTACCTCGGCCCCTTCGCTCAGGGCCTGCTGCGCCGCAGCCGTGGCCTGATCGGGATCGCCCGCGGTGGGATAGACGGTCAGTTCAACCTCGACACTGGTCAGATCCTGCTGCGCCAGGCGCGCTGCATTCACGATGCTTTGGGCCAGTTCCTCGCGCTGGTTGTCGCCACTTCCCGCCGGCACCATCAGCGCCACCTTGACCGGTCCTTGCGCCCCGATGCCGCCGCCGATCTGAGGCCCAGGTATGTCGCAGGCCGCAAGGGCCGCCAGCCCCGTCAAAAGCACAAAATTTCGGATCATTCGTTTCAGCAAAGCGTGTCCTCCGCCATTGCCAGTCTGCCCGGTTCGGTGCGGCCTTGCGGGGACCGCGTGTTTCGGCGCACACTACGACCCCCGGGCCCCCAAGTAAACGGACGTCTCTTCATGCCCCTCGATCCCGCCCTCTATCTGGTGGCGACCCCGATCGGGGCGGCGGATGACATCACGCTGAAGGCGCTGACCATCCTGCGCGAGGCGGACGTGCTGGCGGCCGAGGACACGCGTCAAGCCCGCAAGCTGTTGACGATACACGGAATAGCGGTCGGTGACCGTCCACTGATCTCGTACCATGACCGAAACGGGCCACAGGCGCGGCCACGTCTTATGGCGGCGTTGGGCGAAGGTCGGTCGGTTGCCTATGTCTCGGACGCAGGCACGCCTTTGCTGGCGGATCCGGGTTACCGGCTGGCCACCAATGCGATCGAGGCAGGGTTTGACGTGCGCACAGCGCCCGGCGCATCGGCGCTGCTGGCAGCGCTGGGTGTGGCCGGGCTGCCAACCGACCGGTTTCTCTTCGCAGGGTTCCTGCCGCCGAAATCCGGCGCCCGCCAGGCGGCGTTGCAGGATCTTGCTACGGTGCCCGCGACCTTGGTGTTTTATGAGTCGCCCCGGCGCCTGGCTGCGGCGCTGGCAGACATGGCCACGGTCCTGGGCGACCGGCCCGCCGCCGTGTGCCGAGAGTTGACCAAGAAGTTCGAGGAAACACGTAGGGGTCGGTTGGCCGAGTTGGCCGGTCATTTCCAAGATCAGGGGCCACCGAAAGGCGAAGTGGTTGTGGTCGTCGGGCCACCTGGCGCGTCAAAGGAAGGAAAAGGGGCCGATCTGGATGAAGCGCTGCATCGCGCGATGCAGGACAGCTCGCTGAAAGACGCTGCTTCGCTGGTTTCCGGCGCGCTGGGGCTGCCGCGCAAGCAGGTCTATGCCCGGGCGCTGGAGTTGCGGGACGGCGATGACTGACAGGGTTCGGTTCGAGACGGGGCTTGCGGCCGAAGAGATCGCGGCGCGCACCTACGAAGGGCTTGGCGCGCAGCGCATCGCTGAACGGGTCCGCACCGATGCGGGCGAGATCGATCTGATCCTGAAGATGGCCGACACGCTGATCTTCGTCGAGGTCAAGGCACGGCGCAGCCTGGACGCCGCCGCACAATCGCTCGGCAGTGCCCAACGGTCCCGGATTGTGATCGCAGCGCAAGTGTGGATCGACCAGCAGGGACTGGACCCGCTGGCACCATGCCGGTTCGACGCGGCCCTGGTCGACGGCAAGGGCCGCGTCGAGACAATCGAGAACGCCTTTGGTGACGGGTTCTGACCGCCAAGCTTGAAATTGCCCTCGCAAGCGGGCATCTCAGGGCGCACTGTCTGTTCGTGGAGTTACCTCAATGCCGTTGAACGTTGCTGTACAAATGGATCCCATCGAGATGATCGACATCTCGGCCGACAGCACCTTTCGGATCATGGAAGAGGCGCAATCCCGGGGCCACGCGCTGTTCTACTATACACCCGACAAGCTGGCGTTCGATCGCGGTCGGGTTCTGGCAACCGGGCGCCGGATCACCGTCCGGCGAGAGGTCGGCAACCATTTCGATGCGGGCGAGATCGAGACCGTCGATCTGGGCGACTGGGATGTGGTCTGGCTGCGCCAGGATCCGCCCTTTGATATGAGCTATATCACCACCACGCATGTGCTGGATCACATCCATCCCAAAACCCTGGTGGTCAACGACCCGTTCTGGGTGCGCAACTATCCCGAAAAGCTGCTGGTGCTGCAGTTTCCCGACCTGACACCACCGACAATGATCGCCCGCGACTTGGATACGCTACGGCGGTTCAAGGACGAACATGGGGACATCATCCTCAAGCCGCTTTATGGCAACGGCGGGGCCGGGGTGTTCCGGCTGGACCCCAACGACCGCAACTTCAATTCGCTGCACGAGTTGTTCACCGGCATCAATCGCGAGCCGCTGATCGCGCAGAAATTTCTGCCCGACGTGGCGCAAGGGGACAAGCGTGTGATCCTGGTCGATGGCGAGGCCGTCGGTGCAATCAACCGCGTCCCGGCCGAGGGTGAGACGCGTTCCAACATGCATGTCGGCGGGCGGGCTGAGAAATCCGGGCTCAGCGAGCGGGACCTGGAGATCTGCGCCGCCATCGGGCCGCTGCTGCGCGAGAAGGGGCAGATTTTTGTCGGGATTGACGTGATCGGCGGTAACCTGACGGAAATCAACGTGACCTCGCCCACCGGATTGCAGGAACTTGAACGGTTCGACGGGCTGAACGTAACCGGCATGATCTGGGACGCGATCGAGCGCCGGCGGGGATGACGCCGTCCGTTCGCCTGCGTGTCTTTTCTTTTCTGGCACGGCATATTCAAAAGCCGATCCTTGAACGTACCCGCAACGTCGCGGTGGCGCGCGCGAGGGTCGAATGGGCAGCGCGGACGTTCCTGTTTGGTCGGCGCGCCGGATTTCGCAGCCAGGACCTGGGCGGCGTACCCTGTCGGGTGCTGGATGGCCGGGGCCTGACGATATTCTATATTCACGGCGGCGCCTATGCGCTGTTCAGCGCACGAACACATCAGGGGGTGGCGGCAGGTCTGGCAGTCGATGCGGGATGGAGGGCGGTGCTGCCGGACTATCGCCGGGCGCCGGAACATCCGTTTCCCGCCGCGGTGGAGGATGTGGAGAGGGCCTATCTGGCCTGCGCCGCCGAAGGGCCAGTGGCATTGGCCGGGGACAGCGCGGGCGGCGGGTTGGTCTTTGGCCTGCTGCACCGGATCCTTGAGCGTGGGCATCCGCCGCCGGTCGCCGCAATCGGGTTTTCACCGTGGACGGATTTGACCCTGTCCGGAGACAGCCTGAAGACCAATGCGGATGCGGATCCCATGCTGCCCGCCAGCCGGTTTGCTGATGTATCGGCCGACTATCTGGCTGGTGCGGATCGCGCGACCCCCGAGGCGTCGCCACTTTTTGGTCAGTTCGCTGGCGCCCCGCCTTGCCTGATCCAGGTCGGCACCACCGAGGTGTTATTCAGTGATGCCGAGCGGCTGGCCGCGCGCCTTCAGACAGATGGAGTTCAGGTGACGCTGGATGTCATCCCACGGGGATTGCATGCCTTTCAAATGATGCGTGGCTGGATCCCGGAGGCTGATGCCGCATTGGCACGGGCGCGCGCTTTTCTGCAAGAACTCTCACCCGGAGCCTAGCGGCCGAAGGCAGTATGAAGTCTCAACCGGCTTTCCGCCGCTGTGGCGCAATCTCTGGCGTGATTGACAGACGATAGGCTACAGCTTCGGCCGCATGGCGCCGCTGGATCTGGTCGGCGCCATCAAGGTCGGCAATCGTCCGGGCGACCCGTAATATGCGATGGTAGCCCCGCGCCGACAGCCTGTGCCGATCAGCGATCTGCGTCAGGAACTCGCTGGCCTCTACTTCGGGAGACGCGACCTCGACCAGCAGGTCGCCCTCGGCGTCGGCATTGGACCGCACCTCGGGGTGCGTCAGATAGCGTTCCGATTGAACCGACCGGGCTGCGGAAACGCGCGCGGCAATGTCAGCAGAACTTTCGCCAGGCGTGATGTCGGACAGGTCCGAGATCCCGACCGGCGGAACCTCGATCCGCAGATCGAAGCGGTCCATCAGCGGTCCCGAAATGCGGCTGAGGTAGTCCTCGCCGCAGGCCGGCGCGCGAGAACATGCGCGCGCGGGGTCCGCAAGATGTCCGCAGCGGCACGGATTGGCCGCCGCGATCAGCATGAATCGGCACGGATACCGCACATGGGC
>CAYWND010000096.1:0-3029 GCA_964459085.1 uncultured Oceanibium sp.
TGGATCAGGCGAACCTGACCGAACGGATCCTGTTCCCTGTGCTGGACGGGTTCGAGACGCTGAAAATCTGCACCGGCTACCGGCTGGATGGCGAGATGCTGGACTATCTGCCCACCGCGGCCGAGGCGCAGGCCCGGGTCGAGCCGGTCTACGAGACCCTCGAGGGCTGGAGCGAAAGCACCGAGGGTGCGCGCAGCTGGGCCGACCTGCCGGCCGCTGCGGTCAAGTATGTCCGGCGGGTGGAAGAGTTGATCGGTTGCCCTGTCGCCCTACTTTCCACATCGCCCGAACGCGACGACACGATCCTTGTCAGGGACCCATTCGCAGACTGATGACGCTAAGCTACAAGACACGCCGAAGGCTAAGCCTGTTTGTTCTGGTGATCGGGCTGCCGGTCTATATCGTTGTCGCGGTGAACCTGGTCGAGTTGTTGGGTCGCCCGCCGATCTTGGTCGAATTGCTGATCTATATCGTGCTTGGGGTGATTTGGGCACTGCCGCTGAAAGCCGTCTTTCGCGGCGTCGGCCGGGACGATCCTGACGCGGGGGGGTGACAGCCAGGGGCGCGATGGCCATATGCGGAGGACAGTGCCCTTTTTGCGGAGATCGCCCATGACCCCGGTCCAAGTTTTCGGTTTCTTTCTGATCACCTGCCTTGCGGCGCTGCCCGCCAGGGCCGAGGTGATCGGCGAGGTCGACACCGCCTTCAAACTTCTGGGGGCCAACCACAAGATCGTAGTCGAGGCCTTTGATGATCCCGACATCGCGGGCATCAGCTGCTTTGTCAGCCGCGCCAAGACCGGTGGAATCTCGGGCTCGCTCGGCTTGGCCGAGGATACGTCGGATGCCTCGATCGCGTGTCGCCAGACCGGCCCGATCGCCTTGCCCGAAGATCTGGAGAACGGTGAAGAAGTCTTTGGCAGGCGCTCGTCAATCCTGTTCAAACGCCTGCAGGTCGTGCGGTTTTATGATCCCGCGCGCCAAACCCTGATCTACCTGTCCTATTCGGACAAGCTGATCGACGGATCGCCGAAGAATGCAATTTCCGCCGTTGTTGTGCGCCCCTGGTGATCAGGGCGCGCGGGCGCGGGACCGTCAGCTAGCAAGATCCTGCAGCCGCGTCTCGTAAAATCCACGGCGTTCTTTTGACAGGCCGAACCCACCGCCGCCGCGTTGCAGCGCGCCGGATCGGACAAGTTTCCCAAATGCCTTGATGCGGGCCTCGGCCGAGAACGCGTTGTTGGGGGTCAGTGCCGTGACCGCCTCCATAATCTCGCCGCGCGAGAAGGTGTCACGACCTTCGACCAGGACGATCCATGCTGCGGTGGTTTCCATTAGGTCGTTTAGTGATCCGGCCTCGAGCTGACGGACGAACCCTTGCAGCGTCAGACCGTCGCCATCGTCATCATCCTCCAACTCGTCCAGCGACAGTGACAGCGCGTCCGCTTCGTCGCCGACATTCGCATAGCTGGCGTTCAGCCGGTCGGCGAAGTCATTCGACTCGGCCGCTGCCTTCTTCTCTTTGGGGGTGTCCGGGCTGGGTGCCTCGGTCTCGGTTTCAGCGTGCTTCGGCGTGTCTTGGGTTGCGGACTGAGCATCCTCTTTGTCATCACCCGCATACGTGCTGCTGCTGCCCAGCAGACTGCCCAACCGGAATGGGTTCGAGGCCGGTTTCGCGGCCTCCGGCGCGTCATCGGCATCACCCGCTTTTGCAGGGGAGTCTTCGACCCCGTCGACAGAGCCGGTCGCTTCGCTTTTTGCCTTGTCGTCGGCAGTTGTCGCGGCGGTATCCTCGGCATCTGCGGATTTCACCAGTCTCAGCGCACCGCCCAATAGGCCTGAACCCTTGTCGCTGTCCGCGCTCTCCGAGGGGGTACTATCGGCCACAGCCGAGGCAGCGGCAGGCGTCTCGGGCAGGGATTTGGGTTTTTCCGCCGGGGCCGTGTCCTCGATCACTTCGGGTTCAGGCGTCCTGTCCGTCTTCTTGCGCCAGCCAAGCCCCGGCATCTTCAGCATGCCAAGGCCCAGTCCGCCCTTGCCTTTGTCGGCCGCGTCGTCATCGGGATCGGTATCCGTATCAGGCACCTCCTGTACGGCTGTATTTGGCGTGTCAGCGTCGGCGGCGGGAATGTCGACCCGGGCGCTGGGGGCCAGTGTCAGGGGTGCCGGCTTGTCGGTTTTTGCCGCCGGTTCACCCAGGCTGTCCACAAACGCCTCGCCCAGGCGAAGGGGTGCGGGTGCGGCCTTTTTCTCGGCCGCGTCTGGCGGGGCTGTAGGTTCGCTATCGTCATCGACCGCTTCGGCGGCTTTCTCGCGCTGCACAGCCTTGGCCATGGCGGTCAGGATCGCGTCCTGCCGATCCTCGTCCTCGTCTGCCGAGGCGGCAATTTCATCGTCGACATCTTCGTCCGGCGCGGCGTCCGTATTTTCCTGGTCGTCAGGCTGTTCGTCATGCGTGCCGTTGTCCTGCGCGGTCGGATCCGGGTTCCCGGTCGCATCGCTGCGTTCTAGCGGAACCAGGCTAGGGTCTTCGGCGTCTTGATCTTCGGGCAGATCGCTATCGGTATCCTCGCCATCCGCGGAACTGTCGCCCTCGCTTGCGTTTGCCGGGGGCAAGTCATCCGGGGTCGAAACGTCAATGGCGGCAAGTGCGACGGCAAGCTGCGCGTTCAGATCTTCTTCGCTGGGGTCCGATCCGCCGTCGTCAGCCTCGGCCGCTGGCGTATCGTCCGCGCTGTCATTGGATGGTACTTCCACCACGTCCTCGACCTTCTCGGCATCGCTCTCGACAACCTGGGTGTCGTCTTCCACCACCTCGGCATCGTCCTCAACAACCTCGGTATCGTATTCGGCATCCTGCTGCGCCTCGGCGGCATATGCATCTGCCACCGTGTCCTCAGCGCCGTCCGCATCCGCATCCGCTAAATCTTCCGCAGCTCTTTCGATGGGCTCCAGGGCCGATCCTTCGATCAACTCTGCTTCGATGCTTTCGCCAAGCTCTGCCTCGTCCAGATGATCACCCTCATCGAC
>CAYWND010000096.1:3129-8495 GCA_964459085.1 uncultured Oceanibium sp.
CTGCTTCGATGCTTTCGCCAAGCTCTGCCTCGTCCAGATGATCACCCTCATCGACACCATCGACGTCCAGGGCCTGGGCCTCGACCGGCTCTGCCTCAGTCGGTGCGCTCGCCAGCCCGTCGAGGGCGGCAAGCGCCGCAATATCCTCGGCGTCGGTTTCTTCAGTGGGGGCAAATTCATCCTCCGCTTCATCCGCTGCTCCGACAGGCTGCGCCGCTTCGGCTGCGGGATTGCGGATCACCACACCGCCCGTAACGGTTTCCAACGCCACCGGCCCGACACCGGCCGCGCTTTCGACCATCGCTTGCAGATCTTCGAAATCCACAAGTTCGTCATAGGACGCGAACTCGGGGTTCTCACGGGCGATATCGCGGTAATAGTCGACCACGCGCGTCATCAGATCGAATGGGTCGTCAAATCCCTCGAGTACGCACGCAAAGGTGCCGAATGACACCGAGAGTTTCTTTGACCGTTCCATGACCTAACCTCGTCGTCCTGGTTGCCCGCAGGCTCTTGTCAGCGCCCCATGGTCGGGCGCGACCCCACCTTGGGCGATTTACGCACAGTTTCTGATGGATTACTCGTTCCGGTTATGACCAACACCGACACCCTCGCCTTAAATTACGAAGACAGCGTTACCCTTCTCGGCGCGTCTCCGGCACCCTTTGATCTGCTCGACCAGGCGTTGCGGATCGCCCCGAACCTGGTTGCCGCCGATGGCGGCGCGGACGCCGCCCGCGCCCACGGCAGTATACCGAAAGCGATCATCGGGGACATGGACTCCATCGGTAATCTCGATTCTTGGCAGAATTCAGGCATTCAGATACGTAGAATTGCTGAACAGACCACCACCGATTTCGAAAAATGCCTACGGCTTGTTCAGGCGCCTGTGATCATAGGTGTGGGGCTTCTTGGCGGGCGCAACGATCATGCGCTGGCGGCGATGAGCGCCCTGGTCGCAAATCCCGACCGCGCCATCCTGCTGCTGGATGTGGACGAGGTCATGTTCCACTGCCCCACCGACTTGCGCATTGATCTGCCGCCGGGCACGCGCGTATCACTGTTTCCGCTGCGCCCTGTCACCGGACTGCGATCCGAGGGACTGAATTGGTCTGTCGACGGGCTGAGCATGGCGCCCGGGGGGCGGGTCGGAACCTCGAACCTGTCAACAGGTGGGCAAGTGCGACTGGCCTTTGATGGCCCAGGTGTTTTGGTCATCCTTCCCCGGACTACGCTGAGGGCGGCAATCACGGCCCTGCAGCACCGCTGACGCCGCGCTTGCGGCTAACATTCGGGGACGTTTACCGCCAGTCCACCTTGCGAAGTTTCCTTGTACTTCTCGTTCATGTCTCGCCCGGTCTGACGCATGGTCTCGACGCAGGCATCCAGCGAGACCAGGTGCCGCCCGTCGCCGCGCAGCGAAAGGGACGCAGCGGACACCGCCTTGATCGCGCCCAGCCCGTTGCGTTCGATACACGGCGCCTGCACCAGCCCTTTGATCGGGTCGCAGGTCATGCCCAGGTGATGTTCCAGCGCGATCTCGGCCGCATTTTCAATCTGTTCAGAGGTGCCGCCCAGAACTGCGGCCAGACCTGCAGCAGCCATGGCGGATGCCGACCCAACCTCTCCCTGGCACCCGACCTCGGCGCCCGAGATCGAGGCGTTGGTCTTGATCAGCCCGCCAACCGCAGCCGCCGTCAGCAGAAACTCGGGCACACGCTCGCGACTGGCGCCCGGCACGTGATCCAGCCAATAACGAATGGGGGCCGGGATCACACCCGATGCGCCATTGGTCGGCGCGGTCACGACCTGGCCGCCCGCAGCGTTCACCTCGTTCACGGCCATCGCATAGACCGAGATCCAGTCATTCACGGTGTGCGGCGCAGTCAGGTTCTGTCCGCGTTCGGCCATCAGGGCCTGATGTATCCCCTTCGCACGCCGCCGAACCCCTAGGCCGCCGGGCAAAATGCCCTCTTCGTCAAGTCCACGGTCGATGCAGGACTCCATCACCTCCCAGATTCGCATCGTGCGGCGATCCAGGTCGTCATGCCCGCGCGCGGCTTCGTTCCGGGATTTCATCTCTGCGATGGTCAGGCCGGATTCGCGCGACATGCGCAACATTTCCACGGCGGATTTGAAAGGGTAGGGAACCTGCGCCTGGTCCTGCTGCGCCGGGCCCTGGTCCAGCTCGCGCTCGGTCAGGACGAACCCGCCGCCTACGGAATAGTACGTCTCCTGCGCAAACAGCTGCCCGCGATCGTCATGCGCCCGCAGCACCATGCCATTGGCGTGGCCGGGCAGCGGTGGGCCGTAGTCGAAAACCAGATCCGTGTCTGGCTGAAACGCCAGATCACCCAGGCCCGGTGGCTGGATCCGCCCCGTTCTGCGAACGGCCTCTTCGACCGCCGCCGCCTGGTCGGCGTCGAAGGTGTCGGGCAGAAATCCGGCCAGCCCCCAGATCACGGCACGGTCGGTCGCGTGGCCCTTGCCGGTGAAGCTTAGCGACCCATGCAGAGTGCAGGACAACCCCGCCAGCGTTCCCGCCCCGGGGATCACATCTCGACCAGCCTTCAGCAACTGCAGAAATCGACCAGCCGCGACCATCGGTCCCATCGTGTGGGACGATGACGGCCCGACACCGATCTTGAAGACATCAAAGATGGAAAGGAACATCTGCCGTATCCCGTGGCGGTCGATTGAAGCTTGGCTTTGCCATATATGGTCCCGCCGCCGCGGCCTCAAACCGACATATCCGCACGCCAATTCCGACCAGTGGGCGAAATAGCCTCTCGTGCCCGCCCGTCAAAGCGCCTATAAGCCTTGCCGACACCCCTTGCCCGGACAACGCCAGCAATGCTCGAACGCCTATCCCCCCCAGAACAAGCCAAGTTGTTTTCCGCCTACCACGCGATGAACGCGGTCGAGAGCGGTATGAAATTGGGCCTTGGCAGTGGCAGCACTGCCGCCTGGCTGGTCAGGCTGCTGGGTGCGCGGCGCCAGGCCGAGGGGCTGGACATCTCGGCCGCAGCAACCAGCCGTGTGACCGAGGATCTGGCAGCGCAGGTTGGCATCGCCATCTCGGACATCGACGGGATCGGGCAGCTTGATCTGACCATTGATGGCGCGGACGAGTTTGATCCCCAGCTTAGCCTGATCAAGGGCGGCGGCGGGGCGTTGTTGCGCGAAAAGATTGTCGCGACGGCCTCGGATCGGATGATCGTTATCACCGACCCCTCGAAAGAAGTTGCCGCACTTGGCGCCTATCCGCTGCCGGTCGAGGTCGTGCGCTTTGGCTGGCAAACCACACGCCGTCTGGTTTCGGACGTGCTGGAACGCAACGGTTTGGGCTCGGCGGGGATCACCCTGCGCCAAAAGGGTGGCGAGACCTTCGTCACCGACGAGGGGCATGTCATTCTGGACCTGTCGCTGGGCCGGATCGGGGATGTAGATCGGCTGGCGCGCGAATTGTTGAACATTGCGGGGGTTGTCGAGACCGGACTTTTTATCGACATCGCAGACACGGTGGTGATCGGTGCGGCCAGTGGCGAGGCGCGCATGGTCTATGCCGACCGCGAGGCGCAGACGGTCGACCTGGACGACACGGCTCGACTTGAGGCGTTGCTTGCGCACTTGGACTGGGACTAGGAGGTCAGGCATGGAATTCGACTACGACCTGTTTGTCATAGGCGGCGGATCCGGCGGGGTGCGGGCCGCCCGCTGGACTGCGATGACTGGGGCCAAGGTGGGCCTGTGCGAAGAATACCGCTACGGCGGTACCTGCGTGATCCGGGGCTGTGTGCCAAAGAAACTTATGGTCTTCGCCTCGCAATTTTCCGAGGCGGTCGAGGATGCCGGCGGTTTCGGCTGGAACCACACCGGATCCGAGTTCGACTGGCCGTGGTTCATCGCCAAGAAGGATCGTGAGATTCAGCGCCTTGAAAACGCCTACATCACCAACATGGAGAAGGTGGGGGTAGAGTTGTATCGCGCGCATGGCAGCTTGAAGGATCCCCACACCGTCGCGCTGTCGACAGGCGAGACATTTACCGCCAAGCACATCCTTATCGCCACCGGCGGTACCCCGTTCTGCCCCGATCTGCCCGGCATTGAACACGCCATCACCTCGAACGAGATCTTTCATCTCGCGGAGCTGCCCAAACGTATGCTGATCGTGGGCGGCGGGTATATCGCCTGCGAGTTCGCCGGAATAATGAACGGGCTGGGCACCAAGGTTACTCAGTTCTATCGCGGCGAGCAGATCCTGCGCGGTTTTGACGCCGAGGTTCGCGGCCACATCGCCGAAGAGATGCGCAAGAAAGGCATAGACCTGCACGTTGGCCGGGATCTGGTTGCCATCGAAAAGACCGACACCGGACTGATGGTCAAATGTTCGGACAACACCTTCTCGGAACATGACGTTGTGCTCTATGCCACCGGGCGCAACCCGGTGACGACGGGGCTGGGGCTCGAGAAGGTGGGCGTCAAACTCACCCGCAAGGGCGCAATCGAGGTCGACAAGTACAGCCAGACCAGCGTCCCTTCGATCTATGCGGTGGGCGATGTGACCGACCGGGTCAACCTGACCCCGGTCGCAATACGCGAAGGGATGGCGTTCTCGGACACGGTATTCAAGGGCATCCCGACCCCTGCGGATCATGACCTGATCCCCACGGCCGTGTTCACGCAGCCCGAGATCGGAACCGTTGGCATGACCCAGGAAGAGGCCGAGGACGACTATGACATCGAGGTCTATCGCGCTGCCTTCCGCCCGATGTTCCATGCGTTCGCGGGTCGCGACCAAAGAATGCTGATGAAACTGATTGTGGACAAGGCCTCTCGGCGTGTATTGGGGGTCCACATCGTCGGCCCGGCGGCGGGCGAGATGATTCAGATGGTTGGCATCGCGGTGAAGATGGGAGCCACGAAAGAGGATTTCGATCGGACCATGGCAGTGCACCCTACGGCAGCAGAGGAACTGGTCACCATGCGCGACGCTTTGCCCGCGTGATCTTGAATTCGGGCCGACAGCGAACAAGTAATCGGCCAAGCGGTAGATAGGAAAGGGCTTTCAGGCTAATGCCATATTCCAACAACTCCGGCGGCCCATGGGGCGGCGGTGGCGGCGGCAACAAGGGCGGCGGCGGTGGTCGCGGCCCCTGGGGCGGTGGCGGTGACAACGGCAATCGCGGCGGCGGCAACGGTGGGGGGCGTCCCCCCGGCAGCGGCGGCCAGGGGCCGGATATCGACCAACTGGTACGCAAGGGTCAGGAACAACTGCGCGTCCTGATGGGCGGTCGCGGCGGCGATGGCGGTCCTGGCCGGGGCGGCGGTGGCGGCGGCGGGTTCAAGATGACCCGCGGCATGTG
>CAYWND010000097.1:0-8447 GCA_964459085.1 uncultured Oceanibium sp.
GTCGCTAGCAAGCTCGGGCTGCCGACCAAACCCACGCGATTGTTCCCTGGGATTCGCTCCGCGGTCCCGCAGATGTCGAGGATTTTCACCAAAGAACTTCGCCCGGAAGGCTTCGGGGCCACCGAACTTTTCCATGGTTGCGTTGGTTTTCGGGGCCGCGGTTTGTGCGGCGACCTGGGTCGCGCCCAGAGCCATTACCAGAATGGCAGCAGCGGCCCGGAATGTTTTTCCTGCAGAGTACCTGAACATCTTTACGCCTTTCACTAAACACGTCGGTCTCGACCATTTGGGTCTGACCGTCATTCACAGGATCGGCGTGGCGGATTGATGCAAAATTAAAGGTAAGTTTGTGGAAAATTGGAGATGTTAACTATGAATCGCGCCATATTCATTAATGGGTGCGAGACTGACATTGAGTTGGAAATTATACCTAAACCCGAGAAATCCCTCTAAAATAAAGACACTAGGCTGGCCACAGACGGGATGCCGTTTAACCACGACACAGTCTGACTGGCCAGGATCCAGCGCTAACCATATGCGCGTATCGAATTCGGATTGCCCCGGGGGCGTCTAGGCCGGTTGTCGCTTGCCTCGCTCGGCCTTGCGCCCGCGCCCCTGCGCGACGACGGAAGCCTAGCCTTCGCTTGAAGTCTCGCCATCGGCCGAAGGATCCTGCCCGCCCTGGTCCGTGAGACGATCCAACAGCAGATCGCCCTCGCGACTTATGACCAGTTCCCGGGCCTGGTCGCCTTTGCTGGCCTCGATCCGGGTGCGGCCCAGGAACGACCGCGAAATCTCGATGTCGGAAAAACCCTCGTCCAGCAGCCGTTGGACATAGTCCTGAACATCTGTTTGGGCCAGCGATACGCCAGCCCACAGGGCAAACACCGCCGCGGTGATACAGGTCAATGTGGAACGCCTCATGTTACGATCCTTTCGTCCTCGGGGGCTGTGGCCGATGCGCCAATCCGCCCCCTGGTGGGGAATTGGACTTGCCTCATATACAGGAAAACCGACAAGTTCCGTAAACCCCTGGCAACTTTTCCTGCCACAGTGTTCGGAGCGTTCCCTTGACCCCAAAGGACCTGATTGCGCATCTCGCGCTAGATCCCCACCCCGAGGGCGGGTGGTATCGGCAAACCTGGATTGCAGATCAACAGGGCGACACACGCGCGGCGGGGACCGCGATCTATTATCTGCTGGACGCGGGCGAACGGTCCCATTGGCACCGGATCGACAGCGCCGAAATCTGGCACCATTATATGGGGGGCGCCGTGCGGTTGCTTTTATCCCCGACCGATGGCGGGCCAGTCACACCGCATCTTCTTGGGCCTCAGATCGGCAATGGCCAACGCCCCCAGGTCCTAGTTCCGCCTGGGTGTTGGCAATCAGCTGCACCGGTCGACGGGTGGGCCCTGATGGGCTGTACGGTGTCGCCGGGGTTCGAGTTTGAACACTTCGAAATGGCCCCCAAGGATTGGGCGCCGGGCGGTGGTGACTGACACAGTACGACCGTCGCTTGCCGCAGCGCGCGCCTGTCCCTAAAAGGGGGCCACCAGCAAGGACCAAGACACCCCATGCCAAACGACGCGCCCGCCCGCCCCGGGATCTACCTTGCGACCCCGCCGCAGATCGAACTGGCGACGTTTCCCGATCGGCTGGCTGGCGTGTTGGATGCGGTCGAGATTGCGTGCCTGCGGCTGGCGTTGGCGACGCGGGACGAGGACACGATCTCGCGCGCTGCCGACATTCTGCGCGATATTTCCCATGCCCGGGACATCCCGGTGATCATCGACAACCATTTCCGGCTGGTCGAACGGCTTGGCCTGGATGGGGTTCACCTGACCTCGCCCCGTCACGTCCGGGACGTTCGCAAAGAACTGGGCAAGGACCTTGTGGTGGGTGCGTTTTGTGGGGCGTCCCGACACGACGGGATGACGGTGGCCGAGCTTGGGGCGGACTATATCAGCTTTGGACCTGTCAGCGCTGATTCCCTACTGGGTGACGGCCAGGTGGCCGAGGCCGAGTTGTTCGCCTGGTGGTCCGAGATGATCGAGATCCCCGTGGTGGCCGAGGGCGGCCTGACCGTCGAGGCCGTGGAAGCGCTGGCCCCCGTAACCGACTTTCTGGCGTTTGGCGAGGATATCTGGGCCACGGATGACCCTGCCGGCGCGTTGCGAACCCTGCTCGCGCCGCTCTAGCCTAGCTGTCCAGACCCGATCGCACCGCCTGCTCGCATGCCCGCGCCAAGGCCTTGCGATCCTGAAAATCCGCCACCCTGAGCGGCGGGTGATGAACGACCCTGACAACGCCGCCGCTGGACAGCGCGAACACCGCCTTCAGGTGCGGACCAAGCCCCATGTCGCCCCACCAGCCATAGAATGCATCCGGCAGGCCCGCGGCGGGCCGATAGTCCAGCGTGACCGGCTGTACCCAGATCTCATCCCGAAGGTCCTCATCCATCAGCCCGGAAAACAGCGCGGTGCGGAACGGCAGCACGCGGCGGCCGTCGGTCGACGTACCTTCGGGAAAGAAACACAGCCGGTCGCCCGCGCGCAGACGATCCGCCATCTGACCGGCCTGAACCTTGGTCGCGCTGCGGCGACGCTCGATGTAGAGCGTGCCGATCTGGCGCGACAGGATGCCCACGACCGGCCAGCGCGCAACCTCGGCCTTCGAGACAAAGTAGACCCGGTCGGCGGTCAGCAGCGTAAAGATGTCAATCCAGCCTGCATGGTTGGACACAATGGCGCCGTGATGGGTCATCGGTGTGCCCACCGCCTGAAGCCTGAGGCCGCACAACGACAGGCATATCCGCCCCCACAGACAGGTGATCCGGTGCGCCACGCCCAGGGGGGCGATCCGTTCGATCAGGTTGAACAGGACCACGAAGATCATCCCGAAATAGGTCACGAAGATCAGGATAGTGGCGCGCAGCATCATGCGCAGGGTCTGAATCGGGCCGGCGGATGGGACGGCGGGCGGTTCCGCGCCGTTCCACGTCACGCTCATGTCACCGCCTGGGATTTCGACGTATAATAGTCACGGTACTTGGCCGTCATCCGCTTGGTGTCCATCAAGAGGCACACATCGACGGTGTTGAAGTTGCGGTCTATATAGGCGCCGTCCCCGACAAAACCGCCCAGACGCAGATAGGCCTTGATCAGGTTCGGGATCTGGCGCAACGCGACCTTGCCGTCCACCTGCTCGGCAGACTTGAGGTTCATCGAGACATATTCGTGCTCGCGGGTTCTGACACGCAGATCCTCGGGCGCCAGATGTTTGTGGTGAAGATAACTCAGCGCGTCCGCAATCGCGGCGGTATCGGTGCCCGGAAACGAGGCCACGCCGAATAGGATCTCGATGTCGCGACTGAGGACGTATTCGGCAAGCGCGTTCCACAGCAAATGCATCGCAACACCGCCACGATAGTCGGCATCCACGCAGGACCGGCCCAATTCCACAGTCTCGTTCGGCCAGGCCTCGATCTTGGACAGGTCGTATTCGGATGCGCCATAAAAGCCTGAACCCTTGGCCGCGCGGCTGCCCGGCAGCAGACGATACGCCCCGATGACGCGATCCAGGGGCTGTTCGATTGACTTGTCGACCAGGATCAGATGATCGAACACCGCGTCGAACCGGTCTTTTTCCAGCCTCAGATCGTGATCCGCCTCGTCCGCCGTGGCCCCCATCTCTTCGACGAAAACGCGATATCGCAGGCGCTGGGCCGCTGCGATATCGTTCTCGTCGGCAGCAAGCCGGACTTCGAACCGTTGCTTGTCCAGTTTCATCTGCTCTCCAGGATCCGCTGCGGCGTCCTTTAGGCGACTTGTTCCGTTTGGGCAACACCGCGCGCGTCACGGCATCGCGCAGACAGTGCCGACGCTGTGCGCTCGTGCCGAATTAACCCTTTGTTAACCATGCCGAAAATAGTTTTCGTCAATCCCGCTTTAGTGTGAAATCAGGCTGCAGCTGAATCTCTCGACCATCGATGACCACCTTACCCGCATCTTCAAAATTCACGGTGATCCGGTGTCCGATTACTGATTGCACCTGCCCCAATCCCCAATCGGGTCGGTCGGGATGGCGAACGAAGTTGCCAGGCTCGAGGATTTGGTTCAGCATCCTGTTGGGGGCCCCTCTTTGGAATGGATGTCCAGCATGACAGATCGCGACATGACCGCACTTGTGAGTTCCAGGATCTGCCACGACCTTATCAGCCCCATCGGCGCGATCTGCAATGGGGTCGAGTTGTTGGGCGCGACAGGCGCGCCCGCATCACCCGAGATCGACCTGATCGGCGAGAGCGCCATCAACGCGACGGCCAAGCTGAAATATTTTCGCATCGCGTTCGGGGCCGCCCCCGACGGCGCGCGGATCAAGACGGCCGAGATGCAGGCCGCCATTGATGCGATGTTCCAAGGCAGGTCGGCCGTCGCGCTACAGACCCACCTGACTGATATTCCGCGCGTCGCGGCCAAGGCGCTGCTACTGGCGTTGATGTGCCAGGAAAAGTGCCTGCCGCTGGGTGGATCGGGGACCGTTCGATTGACCGGCAGCGGGTTCGAGATTTCGACCCCTGCCCGAAAGACCCGTGACAATGCAGGCCTGTGGGCCATTGTGGCCGATCCGACATCGGAGGGCGAGGTCGCGCCGGGCGACGTCCAGTTCCTGCTGTTGGGCGAGGTGCTGCAACAGACCGGGGCGGCGCTGACGCAAGAAATCACCGCGACCGACATTCGCATCTACGTCAAGGATCTGCCGCTGGGGCTGGCAGCCGCGTAAGGCCTGACCGAAAACGCCTCATGTTTGCGCGATAATGTTCGGCTGACTGGCGCAGGTTTGCCTGCGCTTGCGCATCTAGCATACGTACAACTTTGCCGGGCGCCCCCATCACAAGCGATCCATCGGGGATCTCTTTGCCTTCGGTGATCAGGGCATTGGCACCAATCAGGCAGCCCCGCCCGATCACCGCACCGTTCAGGACGGTCGCCCCCATACCGATCAGGCTGCCCTGGCCGATACGGCATCCATGCAGCATCGCCTTGTGGCCAATCGTGCAATCGCCCCCGATCACCAACGGAAAGCCCATGTCGGTGTGCATGACGCAGGCCTCTTGCACATTTGACCCGGCGCCAATGGTGATCCGTTCGTTGTCGCCGCGCAGCACGGCGTTGAACCAGACCGATGCGCCGTCCTCCAGCACGACATCCCCGATCAGGTGGGCGCCAGGCGCGACCCAGGTGTCCGCGGCCAGGCGCGGCGCACGGCCGTCGAGCGCGTAAAGCCCGCTCATGATCCCATCCCCTCGAATTCGTCATTCAGTCCTTGCACGAACCCAGTCAGGCCGGGCTGACGAGTCCTGCGCATCCGCTCGGCCGCCAGAATCGTCTTCAGGCGCGCCTCGCAGGCATCCAGATCGTCGTTGACCAGCACATAGTCGTACTCCGCCCAATGACTGATTTCGTCCCGGCTTTTGCGCATGCGACCCGCGATGACCTCGTCGCTGTCCTGCCCGCGCGTACGCAGCCGCGATTCCAGCTCGGCCATGGAGGGCGGCAACAGAAAGATCGACACAACCTGCGGCCCCAGCGACGAATTCCGGATCTGCTGCCCCCCCTGCCAGTCCACGTCGAACAGGACATCGCAACCGGTGTTGATCGCGGCCTCGACCGGTTCGCGGGGCGAGCCGTAGAAATTCCCGAACACTTCGGCATGTTCCAGCATGTCGCCGCGCGCGACCATGTCCTGAAACGCCTGCTGAGGCAGAAAGTGATAGTCCTTGCCGTCAGTCTCGCCAGGCCGCGCCGGGCGTGTGGTGGCCGAGACCGAAAAGGCGATGGTGGGATCATCCTCGCGCAGACGGCGTGACAGCGTGGATTTACCCGCACCGGAGGGTGATGAGAGAATGATCAGCAATCCGCGGCGGGTCATGGCGTCCATGGTCCTATTCGATGTTCTGACACTGCTCGCGCATCTGGTCGACCACCACTTTCAGGTCCAGACCGATGCGCGTCAGATCCGGATCCTGCGACTTAGAGCACAAGGTGTTCGCTTCGCGGTTAAATTCCTGCATCAGGAAGTCCAGTTTCCGCCCCACGGGGCCGTCCGTCCGTGACAGCGTGGTGGCACTGTCGATATGTGCGGCCAGGCGGTCCAGTTCTTCTGTCACATCCGCCTTTACCGCCAGCAGCGCCAATTCCTGCGCCAGCCGATCGGGATCAACCGTGTCCTGCGCCTCGACCAGCGCGGCGACGCGCGTGCGCAGAACGTCGCCAGCGGCGGCGCTGCGCGCCTCAGCCGACTGGCCCGCCTGCGCGACCAGATCGGAAACCGTCGCGATCTGCCCTTCGAGCACGGGAACCAGCGCCTTGCCTTCGGCTGCACGCGCCTCGGCCAGGACGGCGACAACCTGCGGGATCTGGGACGCCATCGCCTTGACCAGTTCGGACATCCGGTCGGTTGCATTGCCGCTGTCCAACACGCCTTTGTAGGCCAACACATCCGCCGCGCTGATCGGTACCAGGTCAAGCCCTGCGGCCTGCGCGGCCGCCTGCGCTTCGAGGATACGGGCGATGGCCTGGCCCATGATCTCGCGGTTCAAGGCGGGCGCGCCAACACTGCCAGACCGGTCGAGCCGCAGCGAGACCTGGATCGATCCACGGGCAAACCGGCCCTGAATCGCCTTGCGCAGGTCGGTTTCCAGCCCGTCCATCCCCTCGGGCAGACGGACCCGGATATCCAGGCCGCGGGCATTGACACTGCGCGCCTCCCATTTCCACGAAACGCCGTCGGCCTGACCCTCGACTGCCGCAAATCCTGTCATTGACACCAATGCCAAAGCACAACCTCCCTCGTTTGTCCCGGCGCGGCGCTTCTCCTAAATCCGTTAAGCATTTGTTACCGTTCATGGGGACATTTGTGTAAAAGTGTATTAGACAAGTCCTGCAGAGAGGACCACCGGTCACGTTCTCTGCGCGTTGGATTTGTCAGGATACGGGTACGGATATTTGGTATGAAACAGGATGCACTGCACAACCTGAGAACCTATTGGGAAAAACTCCGTGCGGGGCGGGTCGCGCCGTACCGGGCCGAGCTGGACCCGCGCGCGTTCGAGGATGTGCTGGAGAACATGTTTATCCTGGAACAACTGAACCCCAGCCAGATCCGTGTGCGGCTGGCCGGCATGTCCCTGTGCGAGATGATGGGGATGGAGGTGCGCGGCATGCCGCCCGAGGCGATCATGGCCGCGCCGCACCGAACCGCCTTTGCACAGCACCTGAATGCGGTCCTGTCGGGCCCGACGGTGATCGAACTGGAATTGTCGGCGCAGGACCTCGACAACAACGAGATCCGCGCGCAGATGCTGTTGCTGCCGTTGCGCAGCGACTTTGGCGAGGTGACCCGTGTTCTGGGCTGCGTGGTCACCGAAGAAGCCGAAATCCGGGCGCCTGTAAACTTTTCGATTGTCGCTCAGCGGCATTCGGTCGTGCATGTCGATGGCACGGATACCGCGGATCGCGGATTGCCGGGCTTTGCCGAGCCAGCTGCGTCCTATGCGCCGCCGTCGTCGCCCGCGCCGATCCGCAGCGTGACCAGCAATCCGGATGTCGAACAGTCCGCACCACGGCGCGGCCACCTGAAAATCGTGTCCAAGTCCTGACAGCGATCAGGTGCCTGTCGGCACCCCCTGCAATGCCAGCACAGCGCTAAGGTCGGATCGATCCAGGATCGCATCGGCCTCGGCGCGGAGCGCGGGTTTGGCCTTGTAGGCGACACCCAATCCGGCCTTGCGGATCATCGCCAGATCGTTTGCCCCGTCGCCGATGGCAACCGCCTGATCCACGCCGACCCCCAGTCGCGCGCATATACCATCCAGCGCATCCGCCTTGGCCTGTTGACCCAGAACCGGCAGGATGACGCGCCCGGTCAGATGCCCGTCCGCCTCCTCCAGCCGATTGGCCTGGTTGATCGCAAATCCCGCCGCCGCAGCCACGCGTTCGGTGAAGAACGTGAACCCGCCTGAGACCAGGGCGGTTTCCGCACCAGTGGCGTTCATTCCGCCCACCAGTTCCACTGCACCAGGATTCAGCGCGACCCGCTGATCATAGCAAGTCTGCAGAACGGAAACCGGCAGCCCCTGGAGAAGCGCGACGCGGGCGTGGATCGCCTGTTCGAAATCCAGCTCGCCCTGCATCGCGCGTTCCGTGATCTCGGCAACATGTGCCTTGACCCCGGCGAAATCGGCCAGCTCGTCGATGCATTCGACACCGATCATGGTGCTGTCCATATCTGCGATCAGGATGCGCTTGGCCCGATCGCTGGCCGCCACGACATTCACGTCGACGCCAAATCGTGCGCGCAGGTCCGAAAGGTCCGGCAGCTGCCCCGGGTCAAGGGACGCATCCACCGCACCCTGCCCCAGACGCCGTAGCCGCGACGTATCC
>CAYWND010000098.1:0-8445 GCA_964459085.1 uncultured Oceanibium sp.
GACCTGGGCGACGCGCTTGTCGGCGGGGTGGTTGGCGGCGTTGTTGGCGGGGTGATCGTCAACGAAGCGAACAAGAACAGACAGCGGCAGACCACCACGCGCCGCACCTATTCGACCAACTCGTACCAGCGTCAGCAGAACCGCGAGGTTCAGACCGCGCTGAACTACTTCGGGTTCCCTGCGGGGACGCCTGACGGTGTGCTTGGGCGAAACTCTCGCGCGGCGATCTCGCAGTACCAGGTGCATATGGGCTATCCCGCAACCGGGTATCTGACCGACTACGAGCGGTCCTTCCTGTTGTCGTCATACAACCGTGCGATTGCCGGTGGCGCGCAGACATCGCAGATCATCGCCCAGAAAGGCATGGGGCCGCGCGGGCTGCTGATCGCCTATCGGGACGAGGCCGCCGGGGTTCCGATCACCTCTGGGACCGCTGGAAACGCGGGGACCACCAATGTGTCAACGACCGAGACCGCGCCCCAGGCGCCATCGGTGCCGAATTTCGGTATCACACAGGCGTCCAAATCCGTCGCGCAACACTGCAACACGGTCAACCTGCTGACGACGACGAATGGCGGGCTGACCACGGTCGCGAACATCTCGGACCCGATCTTTGTGCTGGACGAGCAGTTCTGCCTGGCGCGCAGCTTTGCCATCGCTGACGGTGATGCGCTTGCGGCGCAGGCTGGGGTGGCTACGGCGCAGATCGACAGCCAATGCCAGGGCCTGGCACAGCTGTTGCAGGCCCAGATCGCCGGTGTGGCGACCAATCCGCGCGCGGCGGTTGTCCAAGAGGTTGCGGGCTGGCTGGTCAGTTCGGGTCAGAGTGCGGCACAGATGTCCTCGACGGCGCGGATCTGTCTTGCGTCGGGCTATCGCACCGACAATTCCGAGGTGGCGTTGGCGTCGGCTCTGATCCTGTCTTCGGTCGGCGAAGCGCCCTACAGCGAGCTTGTGGGTCACCATCTGTCAGGTGGATTTGGCACGGCCGAACGGTCCGATCTGGCCGGACCCTGGTACGAAGACGCGCTTGGTGCGCTGGAGAACGGTGCAACACCTGTGTTCGCGCCTGGCCAGGCCGACCGCGTGCAACTGCTGCGCGCCGCAACCGGCGGGCAGCAGGCGTCTGCCGGGACCGGGGCCGAGTCGGTTCTGCCGGTCTTCAACGTGCCCAAGCAATAACGTGCAGACGGCGGATCGGGACGCGACTCCCGGTCCGCCGAATTTTTCGCGGGCCGCCGCGGAACCCCCTTCACAACCCCCCTCAGACTGCGTATACGACCCGGACCATTCCAGTGCGGTCGTGGCGGAATTGGTAGACGCGCAGCGTTGAGGTCGCTGTGGGGTAACTCCCGTGGAAGTTCGAGTCTTCTCGACCGCACCAAACTTTCCCCAAATCCTGTTCAAGGACTGCGTTTCAGGCGTTTCCGTGGTGTGCTCGGACACATCAATGTATTGCGCGCATCAAGTTGACGAGCGCCGTCATTTCCCTGCACATGGCCTGGTGGCCGTTGCCAGAGCGTGCGGATCGCAAAGAGGCGGGTAGCAAACTGGGCGAGGTGGGGATGACAGGTTTGAAAGCGACGATTGCAGGTCTGGTGATGCTGGCGGTACCGCTGGTGGCCACAGCCCAGGATGTGGGCGAGTTGGTCTATGGCAAGCGGACCGACTGGAGCAGCAGTTCTCGGGTGATCAATTTTTCCATGTTTGCCTTCAACGATGTGAATCGGAACGGGATCCACGATCTGGCCGATCGTCCCATGTCGGCGGTCGCCGTGGCCGTGGCGCGGGACGGGATCGGTGCGGGGGCGGCGTTTACCAATGCCAACGGATTTGCCAATTTCAAAGCCGAGGCGGGGGACGACGAGGAACCCATATCGCAGCCCGGGTCGTATCGGTTCGAACTGATCGTTCCGCCGGGATGGAAGGCGTCGACAGGCAATGCGGGACAGACCGTTGAGATCGTTGAACGGCCCGGGTCAATTTCTGGCCTGGCGGTTGTCCGGATGCCGGCGCCGGTGGGCCTGGTTCAGGACCTGTTCGTGTCTGGCGTGGCCGGGGCCGAGGCCCCGGTGATGCTGATGTCTGGGACGCAGACGATTGCGACCGGCGTTGCTGGGGCGGATGGTGCCTTTCGTCTGCCGGTCGAGGAGCCGGGGCGCTATGTGGTCCGGGTCGGCGAGGTCGAGCGTGCGGTCGAGATTGTGTCGACCCCCGTCGCATTGGGGACCGTGGCCCCGCGCCAGGCTGTGGCGGGCGGTGCGCCGATGGTGCTGAGTTTCGATGATCTGACAACGAATGGCATCTTCAAGATCCCGTCGGGTTATGGGGACTTGAATTGGTTCAATCTCAACGCCTTGCGGCGCGACTTTACACCAAAAAGCGAAGGGTATGTGAACGGCGCAACGTCGCAGCCCTATGTGGCCTATACCAGTTCAGGCGCCTACGCCGAGGTCTACTCGGACCGGCCCTTCGACCTGCATGGCATGCAGCTGACGATCGCCTGGCGCGAGGCGGAAGGTGAGACGGCGGTCATTGAGGTCTGGCGTGGCGAGACGCAAGTTTTGCGCGACGAGATCGAGGTATCGGTTCTGGGACCCGTCAGCTATCAGCCGCGGATCGGCGGGGTTACGCGGGTCAGGATCGGCACTGCCCATGACTGGCAGCTGGTGGTGGACGATCTGGTGGTGGGCCGACCCTGACCCAACCCTGACCAAACCCACAGGCGTTAATGAAAATTACGGCCCTTGGGTAGGGCCGTGCGGGCGGCGCGGGCGCGCGAGATGGTTTCGGCATCGCCGCGCAACTCGGGCGCGGCCTGCAGCAGGCGCGCCAGCGCCGAGGCCGGCTTGGTGCGCAAGCGCTGTTCCTCGACCGGGCGCTGCACTTCGTCGGCATTGGCCAGACCCTGGGTGGTCAAGGCATCGTCCGAGATCCCCAGCATAAGCGGTGTCAGGTCCTCCATGTGGTGGGCGACGACATGGATCACCCCGTCATGGGATTGCAGCCGCCCGCGCACCATGACGCAGCGCGCGCCCAGCACGATCTTGCGATAGGCCTCGAACGTCTTGGCCCAGATCACGATATTGGCGACACCGGTTTCATCTTCGAGCGTTTCAAAGATCACGCCCTTGGCGGTCGAGGGGCGTTGGCGGACCAGCACCAGGCCCGAGACCTGGACCAGCGCGTTGTTCCTAAGTTTCAGCAGGTTTTCGTTGCGGTGGACCCGGCGGCGGCGCAACTCGTCGCGCAGAAAGGACATCGGGTGGGCCTTCAGGCTGAAGGACAGGGTTTGATAGTCGTTGATGACATGCTCGCCCATTGGCATTGGCGGCAACTCGACCTCTTTTTCCCTTTGCAACTCGACGTCGCGGTCAGTGGCAAAAAGCGGCAGACGCTCGGCGGACCCCAGCGGATCCAGTGCGCGGGCGGCCCAAAGGGCTGCGCGCCGGTCCAGCCCCAGCGACCGGAAACAGTCGGCCTCGGCCAGTTTTTCGATCGCGGCGCGGTTCAGGCCCGAGCGCAGCCACAGATCGCGCACGCTGTCATAGCCGCGACCTCGGCGGGCGACCAGCCGCTCGGCATCCTTTTCACCAAAGCCCTTGACCTGGCGCAGGCCCAGACGGACGGCATGGGTGTTCTTCATCGTCCCCACCAGTTGCTGATGGGCCATCGCGACGGGGCGCGGGTCGGCATCCGCTTCCAGTGTTGCGTCCCAGTCGGAGTGGTTGATATCGACCTCGCGCACCTCGGTCCCGTGCTCGCGGGCGTCGCGGATCAACTGGGCGGGCGCGTAAAACCCCATTGGCTGCGAGTTGAGGATGGCGGCACAGAAGACGTCTGGATAATGCGCCTTGAGCCAGCACGAGACATAGACTAGCAGCGCGAAACTGGCGGCATGGCTTTCGGGGAAGCCGTATTCGCCAAAGCCCTCGATCTGACTGAAACAATGCTCGGCAAACTCCCGTTCATAGCCGTTGGCGACCATCCCCTCGACCATCTTTTTCTGGAAGGAATGGATCGTGCCCACGCGGCGGAAGGTGGCCATGGCGCGTCTCAGCTTGTCGGCCTCGCCCGGTGAGAAATGGGCGGCGACAATGGCGATGTTCATCGCCTGCTCTTGGAAAAGTGGCACGCCCAGGGTCTTGCCCAGCACCTGGCGCAACTCGTCCTTGGGGAAGGTGACGGGTTCCTTGCCCTGGCGGCGGCGCAAATAGGGGTGGACCATGTCGCCCTGGATGGGGCCTGGCCGGACGATGGCGACCTCGATCACCAGATCATAATAATTGCGGGGGCGCAGGCGGGGCAGCATGGTCATCTGGGCGCGGCTTTCGATTTGGAAAACGCCCACCGTGTCGGCGCGGCAGATCATGTCATAGGTGGCCTCGTCCCCATCAGGCAGGGACGAGAGGGTTTCCCAGCGCTGGTAGTGCAGCGACAGAAGGTCGAAGGCCTTGCGGATGCAGGTCAGCATGCCCAGCGCGAGGACGTCGATCTTGAGCATCCCCAGGGATTCCAGATCGTCCTTATCCCATTCGACGATGGTGCGGTCCTCCATCGCCGCGTTCTCGATCGGGATCAGGGACGACAGCCGGTCGCGGGTAATGACAAAGCCGCCCACATGCTGGGAGAGGTGGCGGGGGAAACCGATGATCTCCTGCGCCAGATCCAGCATCTGTTTCAGATGCTTGTCGGTGGGGTCGAGGCCTGCGCGCACCGCGTCCTCTTCGCCCACTTCGGATGAATACGACCCCCAACGGGTGCCCGAAATGGCCTGGATGGTGTCGTCAGACATGCCGAAGACCTTGCCGATCTCGCGGATCGCGGATTTCGAGCGGTAAGTGACGACGGTAGCGGCAAGCCCCGCGCGTTCGCGGCCGTATTTCTGATAAATATACTGGATCACCTCTTCGCGGCGTTCGTGTTCGAAATCGACATCGATGTCGGGCGGCTCGCCCCGGTCCTCGGAGATGAAGCGTTCGAACAGCAGGTCTACCTTGCCGGGATCGACTTCCGTGATGCCCAGCGCATAGCAGACGGCCGAATTGGCCGCGCTGCCGCGCCCCTGGCACAAGATGCCGCGTGCGCGGGCAAAGCGGGTGATGTCATAGACGGTCAGAAAATAGGGCGCGTAGTCCAGGCGGCGGATCAGCGACAATTCGTGTGCGACGGCCTTTTGCACCTTCTTGGGCGGGCCGTCGGGCCAGCGGCGTTTCAGGCCCAGTTGGGTGAGGCGTTCCAGCGCCTGTTGCGAGGGGACCGGGGTGCCGCCCAACTCTTCGAACACCGGATCTTCGGGGTATTGGTGGCGCAACTCGTCCAGCGAGAAGTCGATGCGGCGAAAGAGCGTACGGGCCGTGTCGAGCGCGCCCGCGTGGTCGCGAAAGAGGCGCGTGGTTTCCTCGGGTGCGCGGATGTGGCGTTCGGCGTTGGGTTCCAGCAGGGTGCCGGCGGTGGCCAGGGTGGTGTGTTCGCGAATGCAGGTCAGCGCGTCCTGCAAGGGACGGCGTTCAGGCACGTGGTAGAGCACGTCGCCAATGGCCACCAGCGGGATATCCAGACCCTCGGCCAGGCGCGCCAGCGCGGCCATGCGGCGCTGGTCGCCGGGGCCAAAGAGGCGGGCAAGGGCCAGGTGCGTGTGATCGGGGCGGGTGGCCTTTAGCGCCTTGAGCGTGGATCTGAGCGCCCCGTCCGGGCGGCGCGGCGGGATCACGGCCATCAGCAGCGCGTCGCAGTTGCGGGTCAGGTCCTTGAGGGTCAGGTGGCATTCGCCCTTGGGCGCGCGGCGCTTGCCCAGCGTCAGCAGCTCGCACAGGGATTGCCAGCCGCGACGGGTTTCGGGCCAGACCAGGATATCCGGGGTGGTGTCGGTGAAGACCAGACGACAGCCCGGCGCGAAGGGCAATTGCGCCTCTTTGGCGGCCATATGCGCGCGCACAACCCCCGCGACCGAGTTGCGGTCCGTGACGCTGATGGCGGCCAGCCGGGATTTGGCGGCCTGGCCGACGATTTCTTCGGGGTGGGAGGCACCGTAGAGAAACGAGAAATTGGACACAGCGGCCAGTTCCACGGGACCAGGCGGGAGGGACTTGAGCATGGCTCAACCCTCCCATCGTGGGGCCGGGGTCCGCGCCCCGGGGGGGATCGACCCCCCCGGCACGCGCGGCGCGCGAGGGCACGCCGGGCGCGTGGGGGCGAGCGCAGGGGGCTGGGGGGCATGAGGGACCCGCAAATATGTGGTTGAGGGGCGGCTGTGCCCCTGGACATGGCTTATGCAGGACAGGCCGCGCCCCTGTCTTGGGCCCGAAGCGCGGGGCGGTGCCTCATGCGCAAAGGCCATGCATGTACCATCTGGGCAGGCGGGCATCGCGATCATAGAGGCCCTGGCGGAACATCCAGAACCGATGACCATCGCTGCCCTCGACCCGGAAGTAGTCGCGGGTCGCGTTGCCACGCCCGTCGCGCCACCATTCGCAGGCGATCCGTTCGGGGCCTTCGGATCGGGTGACGGCATAAGGCACCTTGCGCCAGCGAAAGCGGATCGGCGGGCCGTCGGGCACCTCGGCCAGGGTTTCGACCGGCTCGGGGCGGGCAAGCAGATAGAGCGGTCGGGTCAGTGGCGGGGCGGGGGCCGCACCCGCCGGGCTGGCGGCAGGTGTGCCGGGGCGGGTGCGCGACAGCGGCAGGGTGCCGGTGGCGCGTTCGGGGATATGGGTGTCGGCTGCGGCAAAGGCGCGGATCCGTTCGGGACCCAGCCGCGCGGCCAGCCGGTCGGCCAGCGCGTCGAAACTGTCCTGCGGTGCGCGGCGGTCAACCAGATCGTGCTGGGCGCCGTCGAACGGTTCGGCCCGCAGGACAGCGAGTTTCACCAGATCAAACCCGAAGCCCGCGTCGATGTCCCGGGCAAGCCCCGCGATGCGCTCCGCAAAGAGCGCGGCGATACGGGGGGCGTTGCGCAGGGGGTTGGCGGCGGCAACCGTCAGCGCCTCGACCACGCCGTCGACGCGAAAGAGCCTAAGCTCGATCTCGCGCGCGCCCAGGCCCCGATCCTCGAGCATCGGGACCAGGGCCTGGGACAAGAGCGTGATGGCACGGGCGATGTCATCCTGGTGGGTGATGGGGTCGAAAAAGGGCTTCTCGGCCGTCAGATCCGCAGGCGGGCGGGACGGGGTCATTACCTCGGCCGCGCGGCCCAGCGCCTGATCCAGCCGGGTCATCAGATCCGCGCCAAAGCGGCGGCCCAGCGGGGCACGCGGCAGGCCGGCGATGCAGCCGATGGTGCGAAAGCCCACGCGGCGCAGGCCTTCGACGGTGGTGGCGTCGATACGCAGGGCCTGCAGCGGCAAGGCCATCAGCGGCGTGGTGTCACCGGGGTCGGCGCGCGGTGCATCGCCAAAGCGGGCCAGCGCATGGGCCGCGCCGATGGTGTCCGCAAGGCCGGTGCGCACGGTAAAGCCCTGGGCCGTCAGGCGGTCGCGGATGTCGTGCAACAGCGCCTGTTCGCCACCAAAGAGATGTGCCGCGCCGGTGATGTCCAGCATCACCCCGTGCCCATCCCCATTCCCGTCCCCGGCCAGCGCGACCAGCGGGGTATAACGGTCGCACCAGGCGGCCACGGCCGCAAGTGCGGCATGGTCCGCCGTGGCATCCGCCGGGATCGCCTCGAGCGTCGGGATCAGGGCGCGGGCATCGCCCAGCTTCTGATCACAAAAGAGGCCCAGCGCATCTGCGCCGGGTTCGAGGGCGATGATCCTCTGCGTGCTCTGGATCTGGTCCACAAGCACGATCGGCGGGGCCTCAGGGCGTCCGTCCGAGATCCACGACCTGCCCCAGCGCGCCCGCGCGATGCGGTCGGTGGGCAGGTGCGGCAGGGCGATCGACAGGTATCGGGTCGGTATGCCTGTCGGTGTGCGTGTCCGGGGCATGGGCGAAACTCCGGGATCTTGGGTTCCATTCAAGCGTCCAGGCGCCGCGGGCGCCGTCGCGTGCATGTTCAAGCTGCAGCGCGTGGCGGGGCAGGCCGAGGCCCCGGGGATAGACGCGGTCGGGGCGCGAGGGGCGGGGCGTGACGGACCAGCGGGTCAGCGGTGCGCCGGCCTCTTCCGCGCCGCTCTGGCGCAACAGGATCAGCATCACGCCGCTGTCGCGCGCGCGCAGCAGCAGGCGCCGTGTGGCGGTGCGGTCCAGCCGGGCGGGATTGCCCTTGACCTGCAGCACCAGCGCCAGCAGGTCGGGACACTTCGCGCCCTCGTCAGCGGCCCACAGCGCGGTCTTGATGTCCCAGGGATAAACCTGGGTGATGTACGCGGGATCGACCCCGTATTGCGCCATGCCGTCGGGATAGAGCAGTCCGCAATCGACCAGCGCGCCGGGATCGGTGATCCAGAGGATCCGCGCACGGTCGCTGTCCCGCGCGGCCCGTGCGAGCAGCGACAGCACCAGACC